>JBFJZQ010000123.1:0-8895 GCA_041622015.1 Oleiphilaceae bacterium | reverse complement strand
GGGATTTAGTTTCTGACTCTGACTCTGAATCTGAAGCCAATGTTTTGGATGAGTCTCTGCATAAAGCGATCGTTAGTTTCCAATATCGCCATGGATTGGAAACTGATGGCATCATTGGTAAAGCTACTTTCCAAGCCTTAAATGTTTCAGTGGCTGAGCGCATTAAAGATATAGTGGTGAACATGGAAAGATGGCGCTGGTTAGATGCGAATATGGGAAACCGCTTTCTAATTGTGAATATTGCGAATTATGATTTGCGAATCTTTCAAGATAATGAAGTTGTCTTCCACAAGCCGGTCATTGTAGGTAGGAACTTTAGAAAAACGCCTGTTTTTAGCGACAAGATACGTTATCTGGTGCTTAACCCAACGTGGACTGTTCCTAAAAAATTGGCTATCGAAGACAAATTGCCAGAAATAAAAAAGAATCCCGACTACTTATCCAAGATGGGGTTTACTCTGTATCAACTTGGTACATCCACTGTAGTCGATCCTGCATCGGTTGACTGGAAGTCTTATAAGAAAAGTTTCCCGTTCCGAATGGTGCAAAGCCCAGGCCCTCAGAATGCATTAGGCCAAGTGAAGTTTATGTTTCCTAATGCTTATGATGTTTACTTGCACGATACCCCCGCAAGGGATCTTTTTTCTAAAACTGAGAGAGCGTTTAGTTCTGGCTGTATACGAGTCTCTGATCCAATAGAACTCGTCGAATTTTTGTTGAAAGACCAAGGCTGGTCTAGGGATAAAATAGATGAAGTCTTGGCCTCAAAATTAACCCAAACTGTTAATCTTAAGTCACCGATGCCCGTGCATTTAGAGTACTGGACAACGTGGGTGGACCGAGTAGGTAAGTTACATTTCCGACCAGACATATATGAAAGGAATCCAGATTTGTGGCAAGCACTCAATCAGGCATTGTGAGCAACAAACATCATTCAATAATCACAATCTCTCTTTTAAATTTAGGGGCCACAAACATGATTAAGTATATTTTTTTATTATTTATCGCATCTATCGGCGTCGCTCAAGCCACCAGTGCCTTTGATGCTAAAAGGCTAGACTATGAGTTAAGAGTAGGTGAATGGAAGTCTGAATATGAAGTAATGAGTTTTTTTGTCTTACCTAATAAAAAACTCAAAATAGTTCAAGGTTTAGGGGATGATCATAAACCTGTAAAAAGCTTCGAAATCCAGCAAGAGGGTAAAGAGATAGTCGTCGCTGCTGGTGAATGGGAATTTACTGCACCAAGTACACCAGGTTTAGTTGCAGTCAGAATTACCCCTGAAAATCATAAAACAGCCCTGTTAAACTTCTTTGTTCTTCATCCGATGAGTGAAGTTAAAAAAGGCAAACTGAATGGCTATAACATTGGTGAATATCCCAAAGAACCTTATCAGTCTTTGGATATTTATCTTCCACCTAAAGGTTTTGTTGAAGTCACTAAAGAAAATCAAGATACTTTTCTTTCTCCTCATTATCAGTTGAAGCAGTTTGTCTCAAAACAGGGCGGTAATTATCCGCGTTATGTTGTTTTACAGACAAAACTACTTCGAAAATTAGAGTTTCTGACTGAGGTGGTGAATCAGAAAGGGATCGCAACCAACGGCTTTCATATTATGAGTGGCTATCGAACACCTTTTTATAACAATGTGTTAAAAAACAAAAAATGGTCACGTCATCAATGGGGGGGGGCCAGTGATATTTTTATTGATGAAAACCCTGTTGACGGCAGAATGGATGACTTAAATAAAGATGGTAAAATAGATGTGCGCGATTCGAAGTATTTAGCCTCCTTGGTCGAAGAATATTACGCCAAAGCTATCTATAAGCCTTTTATTGGAGGCTTAGGTATCTATAAGTCGAACTATGCTCATGGGCCATTTATTCATGTCGATGTACGAGGGTTTAGAGCTAGGTGGTAATGCGCTAAAGGTATTATTGATTTAAGCGATACATGTAGATCGGTGATTTATAAAAATCATCGAGTTGTATTACTTTGCTGGCTTGATATGACGGTAAGGCAAAATTATTGCTGATAATAAATTGAAGCTTTTCTAGATCGTGTTCTAGCTTGCTGTGTATTTCCTTCATGGCCGCAGGAAACAAATAGCAGGTGATGACAGAAGCTTCAGATAGGTCTGCTTTTAAAAAATCTTCCCGATGTAAAATTAAGTTGTGTAAACCCAGTACCCGTTTAACTAACTTCGTGATGAAATAGGGGAAAAAAGATAATTCATACCCCACGACTTGTCGGTCTGGATATTTTTTTGCCAAGCGAATGACTAGGCTTCCCCAGCCACTGCCTAAATCATAAATAGGCCCGCTTCCTGTTTCTTCTGTCATCTGTATTATCGCTTGATAGGCTTTTTTTGAGCTCGGCATCGGAGGTATGCCCACTCTCATCGTGCTGAAAATAATAGAAGCACCGATAATAAACACGGCCGTTATTAATACACTTTCAATAATAGGCAAAGGTCATTCCCAATAAATTACATAGATTTGTGAGCTTTCTGAATATCATGAAAAACGCGTTTGATGAACTTTTCTAAAGCTGGCTTGCTGATGTCAGAGAGCTTATGCAAAATTAAAGTGTTTGAGGTATGTTTTACCTTGCCTATCTTTTCCAGAGAATCCTCATACTCTGCGAAGCCATTCAGGACATTAATGCTGATATTTTCTATGCTAGGCGTGAAAGAAATGATCGGCCATACACCGGTTTTGCCGGTTTTATAAACATAGTTGTATTCATCAAAACCAATATTGTCTTCACCCCAAACAACGGCATCTTTGCCACTTATCTTAGCCATGACTTTTAAAAGATAAAGACTGTCATGTCGACGTCTCGCATGGTCAACACTGGTAATAAGTTCGAGCGGGTTTTTGTCGGTGGGAAAGGTTTCAAAATTTATCATGTCTTGTTATATCCAAATTCAGTTAAACAGCGCTAAGTTAGCTAATAGTAAATACGCCTTGGTTTTGATTATCTAGTCGATTTTGGGCGACCTGTTTTGCTTTTTGAACGGCCGCCTGCAGTATTTGTATTCTTGGAGTTGGTTTTCGATGAACTGGTAATATCTTTTGATGGCTTATTGCGTTCAATTTTGGTCGCTGTAACTTTATTTGCATAATGTGGTCGTGAAGATTTAGAGATGTTTTTAAGCAGCGTTTCTCGATTGCTTACTTCAAAGCCGCGTCTAACAATGCGTTTGATGGGCGTACCGATCAAACGCTGAATGCGGTCAACTGTGCGCTCTTCTTCACGGCTAACAAATGATATGGCATGCCCTGATTTACCCGCACGCCCGGTTCGTCCAATACGATGCACATAGTCTTCAGGCAAATAGGGTAGATTATAGTTCACTACATAATCCAGGCCTTGAATGTCTAGGCCACGAGCGGCCACTTCAGTGGCAATCAGCACTTGTAATTTTCCTGATTTAAAATCAGCTAACGCACGTCGGCGCGAGCCTTGGCTCTTATCGCCATGACAGACAGCCGCCTCTACTTTTTGTTGCTTTAGACCGGCCATCAATTTATCGGCTTGTTCTTTTGTGCTGGTAAACACTAATACTTGAAACCAGTTTTGCTCATCAAGTAATTCTAAAAATAAATCAGTTTTGCGGCGTTCTTCGACAGGATACATCGCATGCTCAACTGTGTCGGCAGTGATATTGAGCTTGTCGACTCGAATTTCAATGTGTCTATTGAGCAACTTATGGGCTAATTCATTAATCGTCGGTGAGATAGTAGCCGAGAATAGAAGTGTTTGGTGTTTCTTATTTGTTCTAGCTAGTAAGTTTTGTACATCACTAATAAAGCCCATATCGAGCATACGGTCTGCTTCATCTAAAACCACATGGTCAACGCTAGCCAGGTCTACGTTACATAGCGTCATGTGTTCAAGTAAACGGCCAGGGGTAGAGATCAATATATCAACTCCTGCTCGAAGTTTTGCGGCCTGACCACCCAGCTTCACACCACCATATAGCGACGTAATGCTGAACGGTAAGAATTGAGCATAAGCACCAATAGTTTCTGCAAGCTGCTCTGCTAATTCTCGCGTAGGCGTTAAAATTAATGCCCGAGGATTCTTAGATTCAGACGCGGCAGGTTTATCGATCATTTGTTGCAATATGGGTAAGGCAAAGGCTGCCGTTTTTCCGGTGCCTGTTTGAGCATTAGCAAGTACATCATTGCCTCGACGAGCTGGCGTAATCGCCTGAGCTTGTATCGGCGTCATCTCCGTGTAGCCACACTTTTCGATTGCCTTTAGTAGTTCAGGCGCCAAACCCAAAGATGAAAATTTCATGCTAATTCCTCAGTTCATAACTGCAATAATAAAATTGTGCGGAGTGTACAGGATTTTAGCATTAAAGAGGCTATTGCTTGATGTTTTTTGTCTTGTATAAAAGCTAATTATTATCGCGATTGCACTAGGGAAGATGACATTAGCCGCATAGTAAAAGGGCTTATAAGAGTTCAACGGTGTGCTAGATAACTGTGTCGAGCGTTTGTTCAATGGCGAGTAAGGATTTTGGGGGAGTGTATATATCTTGTTTTTGATCACTATCAGGATTCAAGGTGGGAGAGAAAAAGTGCAATCCACAGCGGTAGCCTGTTGCAGTACTTGCTCGATTACACACAAAACAATAAACCTCTTCATTTAAGTTATCGCTATATGAAAGGGCAAGGTGCAACACATCGCCAATGTTAAAATGCTTGTGACTTTCAACTGACATGCCTAGGTGATTAAAGTCTACTGTCAGCAGTTCGCTTTCAGTATCATTTTGTTCAATAGAGAGCCCAGCGCTCGCCATTTTTGAACGGATTGATAACAGCGAGACTCTAAGTTGCGGAGCTAGATAGCGTGGATGCAGGCGACGTTCAGCGTTATGTTGGCTCATTATTTGATCACCTTTTATGAAAGCATATATATAGCTTAGTATATTGTACGATGATCACCAACTACCAGGCTGGTATTTGGTGATCATAGCCGTGTCAAACAAGGTAAAACCCCAATTTAGGGGTTCATGGTGTATGAGCCTTTCTTGGCATAAGCAAACTCATTCAATATGCGCTCAAAACGACGCGTATCTTTTTTGGGTTTGCTTAGCATGAGTTGACAAAAAACTTGTTGAACACGCGTACTGCTGGTTTTTGAATATAGTTGAAGGGCATATTTCGAAAAATCGCGTACCATGAAATCAAATATCTGATCGATGAGGTCATCGTCAATGTCATTTTTGTCCCAGCTTTCTAAAATGAGTTGTCCGTAGGCCACCAGGGTAAATAACTCGCCGACAATGAGTAGAAAATCGATGTCTTTAATTTGTTGCTCGTTAGGCCGAGCCAACATGAGCATTTTTTTGAAGATGGCTATCTGCTTTTTGAAAACGCCTACATTTGCCAGCTTACATTTGTCATACGCTAGCGTGTAATCATGAAAGCGGGTTTTGCCTAAACCTTTTGTTGGTCCTTGATTAAAAAGAAAATCATCGTTGAGGCCATCTCGTCTTACTGGAATATCTTCAAACTTAGCGGGCTTAAAAAAGTAATTGGCCATAAATTTTACAATGAGTGCCATATTGACATGAACTGTACCTTCTAATTTGGGTAAAGCGCGAATATCGATGACGGCATTCTCAAAATACATGTCTTTTTCAAAGCCTTTTGCTGCCATGACATCCCATAGCATGTTGATCACTTCTTCACCTTGGGTGGTTACTTTCATTTTGACCATAGGGTTGAAAAGTAAATAGCGTCGATCTTCAGCGCTGGCGGAACGCATATAATCACGAGCACGCTGAGCGAACAAACGCATAGCCGTCAACCGTGCGTAAGCGTCGACAAAGAGTTGTTTTATATGGACGAAGTCTGTGACGTAATGATCAAACAACCGTCTGTTGGAAGCATGATCGATAGTTTCATGGTAGGCATGAGTGCAGATACCAATGGATGCAAAACCCAAATTGAATTTCATGATATTGATCGTATTTAAGGAGTCATCCCATGCTTTCGAGCCTAAGCCAGAGATGTCAGCTTCGGTAATAGGGTAATCATTGAGCCGAAAGTTGGCGACATAGTCTTGATTATTGATGACATTCTTAAGGCATTCATATTTTTCATGTTGCGAGTCAACTGCAAAAAAAACGTATTCATCTGTGCCATCTACTTTGCCAAAGGTGGAAACCAGGGCAGCTTTGTTGCCATTACCGATATAATATTTTTCACCGCGCGCAAGATAGGTTCCGTCAGCTTGAGGGATTAACTTCATTTCAGAAGAATAAATGTCGGCGCCATGTTCTTTTTCGGATAGACCAAAGGCGAATATTTCACCTTGTTTTAATAATTCCGCAGTTTTTTTCTTAAGTGCTTCATTGTTGCCTAAAAATA
Organism: Oleiphilaceae bacterium; assembly: GCA_041622015.1. Classification (GTDB taxonomy): domain Bacteria; phylum Pseudomonadota; class Gammaproteobacteria; order Pseudomonadales; family Oleiphilaceae; genus PZPK01. The sequence continues at coordinate 2,503 of JBFJZQ010000123.1, read as the reverse complement.
TAGGCCCAACGCCGAGTGCCGATACTTGAAAACAGTACCAGTAGGTTAAACCATAAAAGCCGAGTATTTCAGCAAAGTCAGTAATACGCGAGGTATCCCAACGGGCATCTTTGCCGTAGCCTGTTGGCGTGAGCAGGGTCGCAAATAGCTGTTCTTTTTTATTGAACGCCAGAAACTCTGTATACCACCGACGACTTTCATAGTCCGCTTTGATTTTAGTCAAACCAAGGTTTTCAAAAAAGTCGATGGTCTTAAGCATGAGCTGCTTGGTTTCATCATCAGGATAAGATTGAGCAAATTGTTTAGGGTTTAATAAATACATGATGTCGTCTCTATTTGAGGTGAATGCGCTAGGGCTGGCTGAGTATTTATAGCTACTTAAGCCCATATTGAATATGCATTCAGGCTTACTTCAAATAGCACGGGTGAACGGCTTAACTTTATTATTTTTATATAAGCTTATGCTTGATTTCTTTTGTTGTGAAGTGCGTTGAATCGTTTATTTAAGCTGTCTAATCATTCCTATAAAAAGTTGGCTGGTGGCTGATACTAATTCGGTACGATCCCTGTCATAATTATTGGCCAACCAGCTTGTCGCGGCTTGTCGCATAGCCCCAACAAGGGATAAGGCAATTATTTTCTGTTCATTTTCAGGGATGGCCATTTTAGGAAAAGCATAGTTGGCTAACTGTCGTAGCATTTCTGCAAAACTTTGTATGTAACGATTATAAAGTTCAGTGACTTCAGGGTTTAGTCCTTCGAGTTCGATCATGCATACTCTAGCGATTTGATGATTTTCAAGCTCTTCAAAAAACACGTCCAGGCCAGAGATAATGGCTTTTTCTGGGTCCTTGGTTTTGCGGTATTCGTTAGTCACACGAGAGAGTATATGTTTACTTAGATTAGTCATACATTGCTGATAAACATCTACAAGCAGTGTTTCTAAATTCCCACAGGCTTCATAAAAGTAGCGGTCTGTTAGTTGTGCTTCTTGGCATAAACGTCTAACGCTTGCTTGACGATAACCTGAAGAACCAAACACACATAAGCCAGCCTCTAAAAATTTCTCGCGCCGCTGTTTCTTGCGCTCATCAGCGCTGAGCCCTGCATATTTTCTCTCAACAGAGGGTCGTTTCGTCTTTGTTTGTTTGATAGGGCTATTGGGCATAGTAATATTTATTTTTGTGGACATTGTTATCTGGCTCTATTTGAGCCTGTTTAAGTCGAGATGTAAAGGCTTGAAAATAACTCAAAATTTTAATTTGACTACGCGTGTAGTCAGATGGTAGTTTCTTATTAACTTGACTGTCGTCAGACCTTGGTGTTTGTCGTAAAGACCGATATGATGTTCCGGCGCGATAAAAGTCTTCAATAAAATAATCATAAAAACGCGTGTAGGAGTGCACAATGAAAAGTGACTATCAGGTCATTATTATCGGAAGTGGTTTTGGTGGCCAATTGGCGGCGATGAATTTAAACAAGCAGGGTATAGACGATTATATTCTGCTAGAACGTCGCGAATATATGGGCGGAACCTGGTCTCAAAATACTTACCCTGGTGCCGCGGTTGATGTACCTTCGCCGTTGTACTCCCTGTCGTCTGAACCCTATGACTGGTCACAAATGTTTGCAGACCAAGCTGAATTACAAAGCTATACAGACCACATTATCTCAAAGCATCATTTACGCGAACGAACCTTGACGCAAGCAAATGTGAGTCAAATTGCCTGGAATGAAAGTGTCAAACGCTGGGATATTAGTTTGGCAGATGGCAAGAATTTTTCTACACAATTTATTATTAATGCCACAGGCCCCTTGAGCAGCCCTGTTATTCCGGACTTTCCAGGTAAAGATAAATTCAAGGGGGCTTGGTTTCATAGCAACAACTGGGATCATTCGGTTGATTATACCGATAAAAAAGTAGCCATCATTGGTAGTGGTGCCAGTGCAGCTCAAATTATTCCAGCGATTGCTCCTGTAGTTTCTCATCTGCATATTTTACAACGAACACCGCATTGGGTGATGCCCAGAAAAGATCATCATTTCAAACCCTGGCAACGTGCCTTGTTGAAAAATAAGTGGGTTTATAATGCCTTAAGACTGCTGATTTATTGGGCGTTTGAACTTCGCGTGATCGGCTTAAAATATTCAGACTATGCACTCAAAATCTTAGCAAAGAATAAAGCTGAAAAATTAATAAAAGATCAGATACAAGACCCAGAACTTCGTCGAAAAGTCACACCGGATTTTACGATCGGTTGTAAGCGTGTCATTTTGTCAGACACTTTATATCCGGCTTATTGTAGGCAGAATGTTACGCTTTACGATAAAAACAACGGTATCAAAGAAATAACCGAAAAAGGCATCATTACCCAGGATGGGATGGAGCACGATTTAGATTTAATTGTTTATTGCACAGGCTATGATGCTACCGATGGCGTTATTTCATACCCTGTTATTGGCAAAAAGGGGAAGGCCCTTGCTGCGGTATGGGAAGACTTCC
>JBFJZQ010000122.1:0-8977 GCA_041622015.1 Oleiphilaceae bacterium | reverse complement strand
TTTTAGGCGAAGAGTCTGTTGAAGAAATTACCTCAGAATTCGCACTTGAATTGCTTTCTCACATGAAAGGCGGCCCTTCTATAGAAGTGCTTCTAGACATCGCGCTTTCTGACGACGCCTCTGCGAAAGCGGCTGCTGAAGTTCTAAAAACACAAGTATATTTGTACGAAGCCGATTACGAGCGCTTAGCTTCTGCATTTAAAGCAGGCAACGCCATCGCTAAAGATATTCTTGAAAGCTACGCAGCGGCAGAATTCTTCACCAAGCTTCCTGACATCCCTGCAAAAATCGATGTAGTCACTTACATCGCTGCTGAAGGTGATATCTCGACTGACTTACTATCGCCAGGTAACCAAGCTCACTCGCGTTCAGACCGTGAACTTCATGGCCAGTGCATGATCACCCCTGAAGCTCAACAAGAAATCGTTGCATTAGGCAAGAAACACCCTAATGCTAAAGTAATGCTGATCGCTGAAAAAGGCACCATGGGCGTAGGTTCATCTCGTATGTCTGGCGTAAACAATGTAGCTCTTTGGGCCGGTGAAAAAGCCAGCCCATATATCCCATTCGTTAACAAGGCGCCAGTTGTCGCTGGTACAAACGGTATCGCGCCCATCTTCCTAACAACAGTAGATGTAACCGGCGGTATCGGTCTTGACCTTAAAAACTGGGTTAAGAAAGTAGACGCGAATGGCAATACCGTGACTGACGCGAATGGCGACCCAGTACTGGAAGAAGCCTATTCTGTCGCGACAGGTACAGTTCTAACTATCGATACTAAAGCCAAAAAGCTTTATAACGGTGATAAAGAGTTAGTAGACGTTTCTTCAGCATTCACGCCGCAAAAAGTTGAGTTCATGAAAGCTGGCGGTTCTTACGCGCTAACATTCGGCAAGAAACTACAAACATTTGCAGCTGAGACTTTAGGCATTGAAGCACCTGCTGTATTTGCTCCAGCTAAAGAAATCTCAATTGAAGACCAAGGCCTAACGGCTGTTGAAAAAATCTTCAACCGTAACGCTGTTGGTGTTAAGTCTAAGACACCTCTACACACAGGTTCTGACGTTCGCGTTAAAGTGAACATCGTTGGTTCTCAAGATACGACCGGCCTGATGACCTCTCAAGAACTTGAGTCTATGGCTGCGACTGTTATTTCTCCAAGCGTAGACGGTGCTTACCAGTCTGGTTGTCACACCGCTTCTGTTTGGGACAAGAAAGCTCAGGTAAACATTCCTCGCCTAATGAGCTTTATGAACAACTTCGGCGTCATCACGGCGCGTGACCCTAAGGGTGTTTACCCTGCGATGACCGACGTCATCCATAAAGTACTCAACGATATCACTGTGGACGACCGCGCAATTATCATCGGTGGTGACTCTCATACGCGTATGTCTAAAGGCGTCGCTTTCGGTGCTGACTCAGGTACAGTTGCCATCGCACTGGCAACGGGTGAGTGCGCCATGCCCATCCCGTCGTCTGTTAAAGTCACCTTCAAAGGCCACATGAAAGGCCACATGGACTTCCGTGATGTGGTTCATGCGACTCAATCACAAATGCTTAAAAAGTTCGGCGAGAACGTTTTCCAAGGCCGTGTCATTGAAGTACAGATTGGTACGTTAATGGCTGACCAAGCGTTTACGTTCACTGACTGGACAGCAGAAATGAAGGCAAAAGCCTCTATCTGTATCTCTGACAATGAAACCTTAATCAAGTCTTTAGAGCTAGCGAAAGCGCGTATTCAAATCATGATCAATAAAGGCATGGACAACGAAGCAAACATGCTTCAAGGCCTAATTGACCTTGCAGACAAACGTATTGCTGAAGTGAAATCTGGTGAAGCACCTGCGCTTGCGCCCGATGACAATGCCAAGTACTTCGCAGAGTTAGTGGTTGATCTAGACGCGATTGACGAGCCAATGATTGCTGACCCTGATGTCAACAACCCAGATGTATCTAAGCGTTACACCCACGATACGATCCGCCCTGTTTCATTCTATGAAGGCACTAAGAAAGTTGATCTTGGCTTTGTTGGTTCCTGTATGGTTCACAAAGGCGACATGAAGATCATCGCTCAGATGCTGCGTAATCTTGAAAAAGAAGGCGAAATCAAGTTCAAGGCGCCTTTAGTCATTGCACCACCCACTTACAACATTGTTGATGAGCTTAAAGCCGAAGGCGATTGGGATCTGCTTAAGAAATACGCGGGTTTCGAATTTGATGATGCGCATCCGAAAGAAGCGGCTCGTACCAAATACGAAAACATCATGTACCTAGAACGCCCTGGGTGTAACTTGTGCATGGGTAACCAAGAGAAAGCAGAAAAAGGTGACACGGTATTGGCAACGTCTACCCGTCTTTTCCAAGGTCGTGTGGTTGAAGATACTAACGAGAAGAAAGGTGAATCTCTACTAGCTTCTACGCCAATGGTTGTACTGTCGACTATTCTAGGTCGTATCCCCACGATTGAAGAGTACAAGAAAGCGGTTGACGGCATTAACCTGACTTCTTTTGCACCACCTTCAGAAGATCTGAGCAGACCTTCTATCCCGGTGAAAATGCTTTAGTCGTGATTGATTTAACTGGCATGGCGCACCGCTAGCCAGCTTATAAATTAAAGGGCAGAAAAGAGAGATCTTTACTGCCCTTTTTTTATATCCGAAAGCAGCGGCTGCATTGCCAGAACCCATCGTCTATGCCAACATGTATGCATACGCACTTCACTGAGACCAAGTCTTATGTCAGACACTTCAAACAACTGTTGCGAAGACAAGCCCCCCAAAGCACAGCCGATCAACGCTTCTTGCTGTAGCGACAAGCCTGAAAAACACGAACATCAAAACACCAGTCATGACGCCAGCGCAAGCTGCTGTGATAGCGAGAAACTAAGCTTTGATTGGCTACTTTGGTCAGGCTTAGGCTTGAGCACCCTCTTCTATTTCCTATCCTTTATGATTACCGGCCATGAAGACTGGTTAAGTATTATTAGCCACAGCGTCCATGAACTGATCAATACCATGTGGTGGAGTGTGCTACTGGCTATTGTTTTTGTGGGGGCGCTGAGCAAAATCCCTCAGCATTTTATTGTCAGCATTTTAGGCAAAGGCGGTACCTTTAAAGGCTTATGGCGCGCAACACTCGCAGGCGTCTTGCTAGATTTATGCAGTCACGGCATTTTGATGGTCGGCATGGAGTTGCGTAAAAAAGGCGCCAGTCTGGGCCAAGTGATGGCATTCCTGATCGCAAGCCCGTGGAACTCTATCTCCCTCACCATCATCATGTTTGCCTTAATCGGCTTGAACTGGACCCTGGCCTTTATCGCCTTATCTATGTTGCTGGCCATCACCACGGGTTGGTTATTTGATTATTTTGAACAAAAAGGCACGCTCCCCAGCAGTAACATTAATACCGAACTTCCTGAAAACTTCCGTTTCTGGCCGTCTGCCAAGCAAGAGCTCAGCAAGGTCAACTGGAATAAAGAATTCGCGCAGGATGTGTTAAGCAGCGGCTTAAGTGGCTCAAGCATGGTCATTCGCTGGCTGTTATTCGGCGTATTACTGGCCTCTGCGATTCGCGGATTTGTTTCACTGGAAGATTTTCAAACCTACTTCGGCCCCAGTTTAATCGGCCTTGGCGCCACCCTCATTGCTGCGACCATTATTGAAGTGTGCTCTGAAGGCTCCACCCCTATTGCAGCCGATTTATTAACCAGAGCCAACGCTCCCGGCAACAGCTTTGCTTTTTTAATGACCGGAGTAGCCACAGACTATACCGAAGTCATGGTCATCAAGGACTCGATGAAGTCCTGGAAAATTGCTTTATTTCTGCCGTTGCTTACGGTACCGCAAGTCGTAGTGGTGGGAATTATTTTGAATAACTTGTATTAAAAAAGGGCTTTGCACGACCATTTCATAAGCTTGCATCAAAGCACTTCCTAGCCATTCTTAAGGCATTCCTGCACCTTCTACATACAAGTGATTTTTAGCCGCACAGCAAAAAATCACTTGCCGCCCTAAAAACTATTAAGTTATAGTTGAGTAAACTATAACTTAATAGTTGGGATGATAATGACAGCACAGAGCAAGCCAGCAAGCACAACACGACAAGCCAGCAAAGAACAAACACGCCAGCGTTTGATTCAGGCGGCACATAAACTGATCCTGGAAAAAGGTTTGGCAGGCTTAACCATGAACCAAATAAGCCGAAAAGCCGGCATTGCCCAACCGAGCTTTTATAATCACTACAGCGCCTTATCTGAATTAATAGTCGATGTTCGCAAACTTATGGCTGAACGGTATTTGTCGCCCCTTCAAGACTATTTTGTGAGAGCGATTAATGACTGGAAACAGCAAACAGAAGACACTCATAACCTGCAACTAAACCGAGAAGCCTTAAGAACACTCAATAAAGATTACCTCAGTTATAACTTCGATATTCTATTACGTGACATCAATATATTTAAAGTCGTACTCGCTGATTACCACGACCAATCAGGCCCGCTTCAAAGTGAACTGGGCAAGTTAATTGATGATATCAATATTGCTTGGTGTGAATTTTTATCTGACTTGGCAACAGAAAATAAACTGCAAATTCCTCCAGAGCATATTCAGTTATACGTCGATAGCCTAAGCGCACTCACTCATCAGCTAGTACTTGGCTGTGAACAGCAGCGTTATACAAAAGAACAAGCTGTCTTGGTGTTAACACGCTTATCTGAGACACTGATTACTGAACAGCTTTCTATTACCAATTTGAAAACAATAAATTAGAGACCTCGTCACATGACCCCAAACGCGTCTACCAAAAAGGCAAGCATTGACAAGCAAGAAACACATTATCGGACCTGTAATCTGTGTGAAGCGATGTGCGGCATCGAAATTGTTACGTCTGGAACACAAATCCTGAGTATAAAAGGAGACAAACAAGACACCTTTAGCCGTGGCCATATTTGCCCTAAAGCCACAGCCTTACAAGACCTACACGAAGACCCTGACCGTTTGCGTCAACCAGTCGAAAAAGTAAATGGCGAATGGAAAGAAATTTCATGGGAAGCCGCTTTCGAAAAGACGGTATCCTATATCAATGCCGTACAAAAAAAATATGGGCGCGATGCCGTTGGCACCTATCTTGGCAACCCCAATGTTCACAACTTGGGTTCTATGCTTTATGGCCGTGAACTGCTTCATGCGCTTCGTACTAAAAACAAATTCTCTGCAACCTCGGTTGACCAACTTCCCCACCATATTATTGCTCATAAATTATTTGGTCATCAGCTGAAAGTTCCGGTTCCCGATATCGACCACTGTGATCATTTTTTAATTATTGGCGCCAATCCTGTCGCCTCTAATGGCAGCATTATGAGTGTGCCCGATGTAAAAACCCGCCTGAAAGACATCACCAAAAAAGGTGGCGAGGTTATCGTGATAGACCCACGCTTAACCGAGACTGCGGAAATCGCATCAAAACATCATTTCATCAAACCGGGTTCCGATGTTTTATTACTCTTAGCGATGCTGAATACCTTATTTACTGAAAAGCTTGCCAAGCCTGGTCGCTTGAAAGAAATGACACCTGGGTGGAATCAACTTGCAGTGGATGTAGCACCTTATACGCCCGAAAACGTTGCCGCCCACACCGGTATTGAAGCGACAGAAATCAAGCAATTAGTGCGCAACTTTGCCAAAGCCAATGCGGCTGTTTGTTACGCGAGAATGGGGGCATCGGTTCAAACATTTGGCACACTCACCCAATATTTAATTATGGCCTTTAATATTCTCAATGGACGCTTGGATGCACGCGGCGGCATGATGTTCACGCAACCCGCTGCCGATTTAATTACCCATACTGGCAAAGGGCATTTTGGGCGAACTAAATCGCGGGTACGACAATTACCCGGCTTTTCAGGCGAACTACCGGTTTCTGCGTTAGCAGAAGATATTCTCACAAAAGGTGAAGGCCAAATAAAAGCCATGGTGATGATGGCGGGCAATCCTGTGCTTTCAACACCTAACGGCCAACAGCTAGACAAAGCATTTCAGAATCTGGATTTCATGCTGTCGATTGATTTCTATATCAATGAAAGTAATCGTCATGCGGATATTATTTTGCCACCGGTGAGTATTCTAGAACGCTCACATTACGATTTGATTTTCCACCTGCTCGCTGTGCGTAATACCGCTAAATACAACCCGCCTTTATTCAAAGCCGAAGCCAATACCAAGCAAGACTGGGAAATTTTATTAGAGCTGAGCCAGCGTCTTCGTGGCAAAACTGATTTAAAAAGCCAGGTCATGCACAAAGCGAAAATGCTTCTGGGCCCTGAAGCGCAATTAGATTTCATCTTGCGAAGCGGCCCCTATGGTGGTGGTTTCAATCTATTGAAAGGCATGAGTTTAAGAAAACTAAAAGCGCACCCCCACGGCATTGATTTGGGTGAATTGAAGCCTGCTCTACCCAAAGCCTTAAAAACCAAGACTAAAAAGATTGAGTTGAATCGCGACTTTTTTATGGCCGACCTTCCCCGTGTTGAGGCACATTTTTTCAATGCTGAAGTGAAAGAAACAAACAGACCTTTTAGCTTAATAGGCCGTCGTCATGTGCGCAGTAATAATTCCTGGCTGCATAACAGCCAGCGCTTGGTCAAAGGTAAAAATCGTTGCACAGTAATGATCCACCCTGACGATGCCGCTGAATTAAAAATCGAAAACAGCCAAACCGTTATCGTTCAATCTCGCGTTGGCCAAGTTGAATTACCGGCTGAAATAACAGAAAGCGTCATGCAAGGTGTGGTGAGCATTCCGCATGGATTTGGACATAACAAACACGGCACCGGCTGGAAAATTGCCGAAGCCCATGCCGGTGTCAGCGTGAATGATTTAAGTGATGAAATGCAGATTGATGAACTGAGTGGCAACGCTGTTTTGAACGGTGTTCCGGTTAGTATTCAAAGCATTTAAACACCACACCCTTTGTTCATTGAGCCCGTCGAAATGAAATCAATGAAACACTTAATGCTTTTGAACCGCCCGTCAACACTTCGGCAGGCTCACAGGGAACGAATATAACGCTCATTGAGCCTGCCTTAATTAATTGATAAAACAACGGAGAGCACTATGCAAAACCCTTTATTCGAACCCATCCAACTTGGCCCTTTATCTTTGAAAAACCGAATTGTCATGGCCCCGATGACACGTACTTTTTCGCCTGGAAATGTGCCTAACAAGAAAGTAGTCGAATACTATGCGCGACGTGCTGAAAATGAAGTTGGCCTTATCATTACCGAGGGAACGACCGTCGGACATAAAGCTGCTAACGGCTATGCTAACGTGCCTTTCATGCATGGCGAAATAGCCTTAGCAGGCTGGAAAAAAGTGGTGGAAGCCGTTCATGCAAAGGGTGGCAAAATTGCCCCTCAGTTATGGCATGTGGGCGCAGTCAGAAAAGAAGGTATCGAGCCCGATAAAAGCATCCCCGGTTACAGCCCTTCTGGTTTATTTAAGCCCGGTAAAGAAAATGGCGTTGCCATGACCAAGCAAGACATCGATGAGGTTGTCGAAGCCTTTGCACAAGCTGCTGCCGATGCCAAAGAAATTGGCTTTGATGCGGTAGAAGTCCATGGTGCACATGGCTATTTGGTCGATCAGTTTTTTTGGGAAGGCTCAAACCAACGCAGTGATGAGTACGGGGGTGACTTAGTGGCTCGCACTCGTTTTGGTGTGGAAATTGTTAAGGCAATCCGTGCACGCGTGGGTGCTGATTTCCCTATTATTTTCCGCTTCTCACAATGGAAGCAGCAAGATTACAACGCACGCCTAGCGCAAACGCCTGAAGAATTGAAAGCCTTTTTAATGCCTTTAGTCGACGCGGGTGTCGATATTTTTCATTGCAGCACGCGTCGCTTTTGGGAAACAGAATTTGAAGGTTCCGATATGAATTTAGCGGGCTGGACGAAAGAACTAACCGGCAAGCCCGTCATTACAGTCGGCAGTGTCGGCTTAGATAGCAGCTTTATTGATGAAGGAGGTTCAAGCTTGGGCATGTCGGAAAAAGCAGGCGTGGCGTCGGGTTCCATCGAGCAACTCTCTGAGCGTGTAAAATCTGGCGAGTTCGATTTAGTGGCCGTTGGCCGAGCACTGCTTCAAGACCCGGAATGGGTATTAAAAGTAAAAGACAATCGCTTGGATGAGCTTCAGGACTTCAGCAAAGCCTCTTTGATGAAGCTCGTATAAAGGCTTTTATAATATATGCTCCCTCTTTAAGGCAAAGAGGGAGCATATCGATATTATTTACCGGCTTTTCTTGCCGCTGTTAACCACGAATCAAAAGTAGCTTGATTGTTCTTAATCCAATTCAGGGCATGCTGACGAATCTGTTTTTGTGAATCTTCGCCGTTAGCAATTAGCATGTTCTCGGCACTGACATCGTTTATCGGTAATTTTGCCACTTCGAATAATTTAGCCGCTGCCGGATTATTTTTGGCAAATGTTTTATTCGCCACAATACGCTGGCTATTAATATCAAAGCCGTAATTTTTACCATTAGGTAAAGCGGTATCAGTTCCATTAGGATTCGCCGAAAAAGGTACTTCCAACCACACAACATCCTTACCTGGCACTAACTTTCCTGACACCCAATAAGGCGTCCACGTGTAATAAAATATGGATTCACCCTCGTTATAACGGGCGATGGTATCGGCAATAATCGCAGCATATTGGCCCTGTTTATGGGTGATGCGGTCACGTAATTTGAAGGCATCTAATTGGTGCTCAATCACACCTTCACAACCCCAGCCTGCCTGGCAACCCGTTAAATCAGCCTTTCCATCGTTATCGGTGTCAAACAACTTGGCAATTTTCTTATCTTTGAATTGCTCTATATTCTTAATCTTGTATTTATCCGCCGTTTTCTTGTCTATCAAATATCCTTGTACGGCTCCTTCTATATAAAAACCTTTTCGGTAAAATACTTTATAGCCACAGGC
>JBFJZQ010000121.1:0-9019 GCA_041622015.1 Oleiphilaceae bacterium | reverse complement strand
ATCTCATGCACGAAGGCAAAAGTATTCGTAGTGTCATTCATTTTTAGCAAATGAATGCTTAGCAGATACCTTAAGGGTTTCTGCTAAGCACTGATCGCTATTTTTAGGTTGAATTAAGCTAATGACTAATAAGCTTCCTTGGCAGTTTCAGAATGTTTTCGCTAAGCAGTTACAGGTTAAACCTGAAGATACTGACCGCTTAGGTCATACTAATAATGTAAGTTATCTTCGTTGGTTAGAAGCCATTGCTTGGGATCACATGGAGCACCTTGAATGTGGCTGGCAAGTGAATGAACGCTTGGGCAAAGCGATGGCTATTACCCGTAGCGAAATGGATTATCTAGCTGCTTCCTATCAAGATGAAGTTTTGATGTTAGGCACATGGATTACCCAAAGCGACTATCGCCTGACATCTGAACGAACCTTTCAATTATTTCGCCCAGCAGATACTAAGCTACTGCTAACAGCAAAAATGCAATTCGCTTGCATTGATTTAACATCGGGGCGAGCCTCTAAAATGCCACTTGAATTAATAGAAGCGCATAAGTCTGCCATTTCTTTGATCAAATAAGTCAATTGATTTGAATCCGTAAAAATTACGTCCCTCCCTTATATTAGAAATATCCTTCTTTACTCTTTGTCGATCTTAGCGAGCTTTTAGTTTTTTTGCTTTGATTGACTATCGCAGGAATACAAATCACTCAGTCATAACGGCAATATGCTTGTCGCTTTTTATGGGTGACTCTTTGCCGTTTTTGGTTTTCGTATGAACTTAATAAGCTACTGTTTTTATTGAACAAAAAATATTTTATTTGATTGGCATCACAATTGCTTTATCAATATAAAGCAGTGATTAAAGCCAACGAAGTTTATAGCGATGTTTGTTTTTTCTGGTAATGAGATCGTTTTGGAGAATGTATGAATATTTCGTTTAGTAATGCATTAGGTGTTCATGAACATGCCTTGGAGCTACGCACTAAGCGGGCCGAAGTGCTTGCGAATAACCTAGCCAATGCCGATACGCCAGGATACAAAGCAAGAGATATTGATTTTCAAGCTTTATTAAACCAGCAAATGCAGGGCCAAGCAGGCGAACAAACGTTAAAAATGGCAACCACGAACGGTAAACATTTGCCAGTTAATGCCACAGATGAGTCCGCAGACCTGCTTTACCGAACGCCTTCTCAGCCCTCACTTGATGGCAATACAGTAGATACACAAACTGAAAAAGCAGAATTTATGAAGAATACCTTGCAGTACCAGTCTAGCTTTCAGTTTTTGAACAGTCGTTTTAAATCACTAAACAATGCTATTAGGGGTGAATAAGAATGTCGCTAAGTCAAATTTTTGATATCGCTGGTTCCGGAATGTCGGCCCAATCAGTTCGATTAAATACGACGGCTTCTAATATTGCTAATGCTGAAACGGCGAGTAGTAGTACGGGAGAAGTATACCGAGCGCGTAAGCCTATCTTTGCGGCGGTTCAACAAGATGCTATGCGTCAGGCCATGGGAGGAGACTTTATAGCGGATAGTCCGGAGTCAAAAGGCGTGACAGTGAAGGGGATAGTTGAAAGCGATGCACCGTTAGAAATGCGTTACCAGCCAGATCACCCGCAGGCAGACGAGCGGGGCTATGTATATTACCCGAATGTCAATGTGGTTGAAGAAATGGCCGATATGATGTCTGCTTCAAGAAGTTTTCAAACAAATGTTGAAATCATGGATGCCGCCAAAACCATGATGCAGCGTTTATTAACACTGGGTCAGTAGGAGAGAGAGTATGTCAGAATTTAACACCCAGGCCGTTAAAGATGTATTAGCCGATTATCGTTTCGAGCCCAAAAACAAAGCATCGGGTTCGAATGAATTGGGCAAAAATGAATTTATGAAATTGATGATTGCTCAAATGGAAAATCAAAATCCATTAGAGCCGCAGGATAATGGCGCGTTCATTTCCCAGTTGGCAGAGTTCAGTTCGTTAGAAGAAATGCAAAAAATTTCCGGTTCGGTGAATAATTTTTCCACGCAATTTCAATCAAGTCAGGCACTTCAGGCTTCTGCCATGGTAGGAAGAACAGTGCTGGTGCCCGCCGCGTCTTCACCTTTAAGCCATGCCGGTAACATTAGTGGCATCGTGGATTTACAAAAGAGTACTAGCTCTTTGAATATTAGTATTCTCAATGGTTCAGGTGAATTGGTGAATCAATTTGACTTGGGGCAACAGCCTGCCGGTACGGTGCCGTTTGTTTGGGATGGCACGAATAGCAAGGGTGAACAAATGCCTTTTGATAATTACACAATTAAAGCTCAGGCCTCCAGAAGTGGAAGTGCCGAGCAAGCAACAACCTTGTTATCGGCTAACGTTAACAGCGTGTCGATAGCACAAGGTGGGGGGATTTCCCTTAACCTTTCAGGAATGGGATCTATTCCCTTAGAACAAGTTCGTGAGATTAACTAATTAGTCTTATAAAAAATTAATACGTAAAAGAGGTGTACTATGCCGTTTAACATTGCACTTGGTGGTTTAAGAGCATCCTCCGTTGATTTGGAGGTCACTGGTAATAACATCGCAAACGCCAGTACTGTAGGCTTCAAGCGCTCACGGACCGAGTTTGGGGATGTATATTCAAATAGTTTCTTTGGTGGTGGAGATACCGCAACGGGTGATGGTGTCAGTGTTCAAAAAGTCCGCCAAATGTTTAGTCAGGGTAACGTCAGTTTTACCGACAGTAACCTTGACTTAGCGATCACCGGAAGTGGCTTTTTTGTTCTGAGTGATCAGGGAGAAGCGAAGTATTCTCGAGCTGGGCAGTTCAGTGTCGATAAAAATGGTTTTATGGTGAATAACACCGGTATGCGCGTGCAGGGTTTTCAGGCAAGTGAAACTGGCACGGTCTCGGGTGTTTTGGGTGATCTGGTGGTGGATGCCAGTGAGTTGCCACCGGTGAGAACAACAGGTGTTGTCGCAGCGTTCAACTTAAATTCGGCAGAAGAAGTCTTAACCCAGAGCGGCACTACTGTAGATTCAGATGGTACCAGTATTGGTGTTGCGCAATCAGGCACGCAAAATGGATACCCATCACAAATTATGAATGTAACGGCTGCAGATGGTTCAACTACGCAACTGGTGACTAATGCCAATGCGACTGCTGGTGCAACCGCTTCTCAATTCAGCTTGCTTGATGGGGTGGTAGCGACAGCGTCAACCAGTGCCTCTATTTCAGCAGCATCGTACTCCAATGCTTCGGGCTCTATGAGTATTAGCGTCAATGGTATTCGTTTTCAGCCAGTCGGTGCGACGCCTACACTTCAACTTGCCGACTTAGGTACTAAAATAAATGCCTCGGCCTTGGTAGGTATTACGGCAGTCACGGGTACAAATGGTGATTTAAGAATTATTCAAGACCAAGGCGCCGATATTATCTTTGGATTTGCAGGTGGCGGTGCAGATAACTTTGAGGTTATTGGCACGGATGTCATCCCTACGTCAGTAACCTTGAATAATACCCAGCCACAAGGTGTGGTGGGTGGTTCTGTTAATATTGTTTTGGACGAGGGGTTTTCGCTTGCAAATGGCAGTGCTACTTCTCCTCTAATTGCTACATTTACTGGCCAGCCGTTTATTAATAATAGTTTTAATCCGACAGACCCAGGCTCATATAACCATGCTACATCGACAACTATCTATGATAGCTTGGGTAACTCTCATGTGATGACCTCTTACTTTGTGAAGCAGCAATCTTCGGTATCTGGCACAAATACCTGGCAGATGCATGTTCAGGTAGATAATCAGGATGTAGGTGATCCTCTAATTGGTACCCAGCCTTCTCGTGCTACCTTTAACTTGGTATTCGAAGAAGATGGTTCATTAAATGAAATTTTGTCCGATGATATTTTAATATCAAACTGGGAACCTCTAACTGCAGATGGTCAGATTAATGGTGCGGCAAGACCTTTAAATGTCGTCGATGGCGGAGCATTACCCATTCCTAATCCGCCTATTAGTTCAAACTTTGAAATTGATATTTCAGCGCTAACGCAATTTGGTAGTCCTTTTGCAGTCAATGACTTAAGCCAGAATGGTTTTACTACGGGTCGATTGGTCGGCTTGGATGTTGATGAATCAGGTGTTTTACTCTCCCGATTCTCGAATGGTCAGTCACTCATTTTAGGGCAGGTGGCCTTGGCAAACTTTAATAATGTGGAGGGCTTATCGCCAGATGGCGATACTTCTTGGGTGCAGTCATTTGCTTCTGGTGATCCAATTGTCGGTGCGCCGGGTACGGCGTCACTGGGGTTGTTAACTGCTTCGGCCGTTGAGCAATCGAATGTGGATTTATCGAATGAATTGGTGAATCTGATTATCGCGCAGCGAAATTATCAGGCTAACTCGAAAACAATTGAGACCGCGAATACTGTTCAGCAAACCATTCTGAACATCTAAATGGGTCTAGATCAATAAGCCTAGGAATTAGCTTAGGCTTAATCGTGATACTGGCATGATTTAAGCTTTAATGTTTTTACTATAAGGTTTTTTGACGGTATTTGGGGTGAACTAGGATGGATAAAGCATTATTTATAGCAATGAGTGGCGCGAAACAAAGTATGTTGGCGCAGCGGGCTCATGCTAACAATTTAGCGAATGTGAAAACCACAGGCTTTAAAGAAGACTTTACGCAGGCTCGAAGCATGCCTGTATATGGTGAGCATCATCCTACACGAGCCTATGCTATGACTGAAAGGCCAGGTACAAATTTTGAGTCTGGGCCTTTAATTCAAACAGGTAATAACTTAGACATCGCTATAAAAGGTGATGGCTGGATGGCCGTTCAAGCAGAAGATGGTACCGAAGCGTATACGCGAGCGGGCGATTTGAATATTGATATTAATGGCCAGTTGAGAACAGGCAAAGGTTTGCCTGTTTTAGGAAATGGCGGGCCTATTGTATTGCCTCCTTCAGCAAAAATTGAAATAGGGGCAGATGGCACGATTTCTGTTATACCCTTGGGGGTAGATGCTGTGGGCTTGGCGCAAATTGATCGGATTCGTTTGGTCAATCCAGATGGCGCGGATCTTGAAAAAGGTGAAGACGGTCTGATTCACCTTAAAGATGGCGCAGCGCCGCCGGACTTGGATGGTTCGATACAGGTTGCGCCCGGTTTTCTCGAAGGTTCCAATGTAAATGCTGTGTCGGCCTTGACCGATATCCTCTCTTTATCTCGTCAATACGAGCTTCAAGTAAAATTAATGAGCAAAGCTGAAGAAGTTTCTCAATCAACGGCACGCTTGTTGCAGTTCTCTTAATGTGACCTCATAAAACGTCATAAAACCGGCAGAGAATGGTCGAGTTTGACGTTTTAGACTTTCTTCTTTATGTAGAAACCCCATCTCGTGTAAACGAATGGTTTTGAGTCAGGTCACAATGATTTGATATCAGAATTTCAATTCGGGAGACGCGTAATGCATCCAGCTCTTTATGTCAGTAAAACGGGTTTAAGTGCTCAAGATATGGCTCTAACCACGATATCCAACAACTTGGCGAACGTCAGTACGGTGGGTTTCAAACGTGATGAAGCGGTATTTCAGGACTTGCTCTATCAAGTAAAGCGCGAACCGGGCGGTTTGAATTCTCAAAATTCTCAGCTTCCTTCTGGCCTGCAATTAGGTACAGGTGTGCGTATCGAAGGCACGACGAAACAGTTCACGCAAGGCTCTTTAGAAGTCACCGATCAAGCCTTAGATATGGCGGTCAATGGTCGTGGTTTTTTCCAGGTTCTATTGCCCGACGGTAGCACTACTTATACCCGTGATGGGCAATTTCAAATTAATTCTGATGGCCAGATGGTCACCGCCGGCGGTAATTTACTCCAGCCTGCGATCACCATTCCAGACAATGCGTCCACCGTCACTATCGGGGAAGACGGAATTGTCAGTGCGTCACTTCGAGATGCAACAGGCGTGACTCAGCTAGGCCAAATTACCACGGTCGACTTTATCAACCCTCAAGGTTTGAAAGGGATTGGTAATAACTTATTCAGAGAAACCGAAGCCAGTGGTAACCCTCAAGGGGGAACGCCAGGAGTCGGTGGTTTTGGTGAGATTAAGCAGGGCATGTTGGAGCAATCCAATGTCGATACGGTCAAAGAGTTGGTCGATATGATCACTGTTCAGCGCGCCTATGAAATGAACTCGAAAGTGGTTTCGACGGCAGACCAGATGTTGCAGTACATTGGTCAGAATTTATAAAAAATAGATTAGTACTAAAAGGCACTTACTTAAGTTAAAGATTCAAAAATATGGCGTTCGTTGAGCCAGTCGAAACGTCTATGATGAAACCCAGGGTTTAATTTAGAAGACACTTCGGCGGGCTCAGTGCAGGCAAAGCTCAGGGAGCGGTAATTTCTTTTTAGGTAAGCACCATTCAGATCAGAACGAGTTAGTCATTGTGAGTGTTATTAGGGGTATCCATATGTTTACACAGCATAAAAATCTCAAAACGAAAAGTCATCGAAGCATGGAGCGCGCCTTTAAATTGACGTTTGTTGCCTTGGTGGCAATCAGTTTGAGTGCCTGTAGTGCCATGATGCGAGAAAGACCGATGCCCGACGATCCTGCTTATGCGCCAGTTTCTCCAAGCAGTATGCAAATGGGTGAAATGGTGACCGGCGCGATTTTTCAACCCGCACGAAACTTTAGTTTTTATGGAGACCAAGTTGCATTAAATGTGGGTGATATTTTGACTGTATTGCTAGAAGAAAATACTAGCGCGTCGAAGTCAGCAGATACAACTTACGATAAAGACGACTCTGTGACGATGAATGAAGCCACTATTCTAGGCAACAACATCGCCGGTCATGGATTAAGTTTGCTGACCAACCCTTCCATGACGAGAGCCTTTGATGGCGCAGCCAAAAGTGACCAAAGCAACAGCCTGCGTGGCAGCATTTCCGTTACGGTTGCCGACGTACTACCTAATGGAGTATTGGTGATAAAAGGCGAAAAGTGGCTAAAACTTAACCAAGGTGATGAATATATCCGAATAACCGGATTGGTACGGCCACAGGATATAGGCACCAACAATACAATTTTATCTTCGAAAGTTGCCGATGCGCGTATTGCATATGGCGGCACAGGCGCCTTTGATGATGTGAACAAACAGGGATGGTTAACACGTTTCTTCAATAGTGATTGGTGGTTCATGTGAGGTCTCTAATGAAGCAATCTATTTCAATAAGTTTATGTTTGTTGATGTTCTCTCAACTAACGTTTGCTGATCGTTTAAAAGATTTAGCAAGTGTCCAAGGTGTGCGAACCAACCAATTAGTGGGTTACGGTTTAGTGGTGGGTTTAAGTGGCACGGGTGATAACACGCCCTTTACCAGCCAGACATTTCGTAATTTGATGAATAAATTCGGCATTACCATCCCTAGCGGTGTCGACCCAAAAGCCAAAAATGTCGCAGCAGTGTCGATTCATGCAGATTTACCCCCTTTTGCGAAGCCGGGTCAGAAAATTGATATTACGGTTTCGTCACTGGGTGATTCAAAAAGTTTGCGCGGTGGTAGTTTACTGATGGCGCCTTTGAAAGGGGCCGATGGTCAAATTTATGCAATGGCGCAAGGTAGTTTAGTGGTCGGTGGCTTCGGTGCTGAAGGTGCCGATGGCTCATCTATACAAGTGAATATTCCAAGTGTGGGTCGCATTCCCAATGGCGCGAGCGTCGAGAGGTCGATCCCCAGCCCGTTTCATCGCGGCGATATCCTGACCTTTGATTTGCATCAACCTGATTTCACCACAGCGATGAATGTGGCTGAAAAAATTAATGACCTACTTGGGCCAAATACTGCGTATGCCAGCGATGCCGCGTCTATTTCGGTTAAAGCGCCGCGTGATGCGTCCCAGCGAGTGAGCTTTCTATCTATGCTTGAAAACATGAATATTGAGCCGGGTGAAGCGGCTGCCAGAGTGATTATCAATTCCCGTACCGGAACGATTGTCGTTGGTCAGAATGTAAAAGTCCTGCCCGCGGCGGTGACCCATGGCAGCTTAATGGTCACTATTTCAGAGGCAGCCGATGTTAGCCAACCCAACGCATTGGGACAAGGTCAGACAGCCGTTGTCCCCAGATCAGATGTAGCTGTTTCAAATGAACCCAGTCGTATGTTCCAGTTTGGACCTGCTGCGACATTAAGCCAGATCGTGCAAGCAGTGAATCAAGTCGGTGCTGCACCCGGTGACATCATGGCAATTTTGGAAGCGCTCAAACAAGCGGGCGCATTAAAAGCCGACTTGATTGTGATTTAGGTGAACTATGAATAATTCAGCCTTATTACCCACGATGCAGCCGATGAATATAGATACTAATCGCTATACTTCTCAGTATGATCGCTTAGATAACTATAACGATATTAATGCTCTGCAATCATTAAAGTATCAATCTAAGTCTGACAAAGAAGGTGCATTAGACTCGGCAGCCAAACACTTCGAATCCATTTTTGTTTCTATGATGGTGAAAAGTATGCGGGATGCGAATAAGGTGTTTTCTGAAGGCAATATGCTGCAAAGTTCGCAAACCGAATTCTATCAGCAAATGTTTGATAGTCAGCTCGCGGTGAGTTTATCAACTGGCAGAGGCATTGGCTTAGCAGAGGTAATAAAGCGTCAACTATCAAAAGACTCTGGAGTGCCAAGCATTGATATTCCAGCACAAGGCTTGCCACTAAAGGGACAGTCGCACTCTGATACGCCAGTGAAAGAAAGAAAATTCTTTAGTTTGGAAAACTATGTCCGTTTACCGTTCGTGTCTCCTCAAAAAGCAGAAGCACTGGAAGAAACCGCCGGTTCAATCGACGAACTGATCGCTAAGCTTCCTGTAGATCAGCAGCCAGAAAATTTATCTGAAACGGCCCAAAAACAAACGGATTTACCTCTTACTTTTGAGGGTCCTGAAGACTTTATCTCATCTCTCTATCCTTTTGCGAAAGAAGTAGAAAGCAAAACCGGGATCGATGCGCGTT
>JBFJZQ010000120.1:0-9123 GCA_041622015.1 Oleiphilaceae bacterium | reverse complement strand
CCCACGACATCCCCCTCTTCTTTCCCGATAATGGCTCGGGCAATTGGCGAAGAAATAGAAATTTTTCCAGCTTTGATATCTGCTTCATCATCACCCACAATGTGGTAACGAACATTAGCGTCTGTATCAACATTTATCAGAGAAACTGTCGTTCCAAAAATCACCTTTCCGGTATGCGGAATAGACAGAACATCGATTACTTGAGAGTTTGATAACTTACCTTCAATTTCCTGAATTCGGCCTTCAATAAAGCTCTGCTGCTCCCGTGCTGCATGATATTCAGCATTTTCTTTTAAATCACCATGCTCTCTTGCTTCAGAAATCGATGCAATAACCTCAGGACGCTTAACAGTTTTCAGCGTCACAAGCTCTTCTCTAAGTGCTTTCTCACCTTGCACTGTCATAGGGATTCTATTCATTATTATTCCTTTTAAACTGGGTATTACGAGTAAAAGCGCACTCATATAGAGTGCGCTTACAAGTACTAATTTTTAACAAAAAACGATTAGGAATGAAGATCCTGTAAACGTCTAACTTTCTTCTCAGCGCCAAAATGAATAGCTCTTGCTGTTGCATCGCCACCCGCGAGAGTTGTGCTATAGGCAATTTTCTTTTGTAAAGCTGACTGTCTAATTTGTGCTGAATCGGCAATTGCACGACGCCCTTCTGTCGTATTTACAATCAAATCAATTTCATTATTCTTGATTGCATCCACAATATGCGGTCTGCCTTCCATCACTTTATTGATGTATTCAACTTTAAGACCCGCTTCTTCAATTGCTTTCGCAGTACCTGACGTGGCCACTAAAGAAAACCCTAACTGAACCAAGTTTTTTGCCAATTCCACCACACCAGGCTTATCAACCTCTCTAACACTTAGGAATGCTTTTCCAGAAGTAGGCAATACGCCACCTGCGGCAACAACGCCTTTTGCGAAGGCTTCTTCGAAGGTATCGCCTATCCCCATGACTTCACCCGTAGATTTCATTTCTGGGCCTAAAATAGGGTCTACCGACGGGAACTTGTTAAACGGAAATACTGACTCCTTCACACTGAAATGTTTAGGTATTATTTCTTCAGTAAAACCAATCTCTTCAAGCGTTTTACCTGCCATACATCGGGCGGCAACTTTCGCTAAAGATATGCCAATCGCTTTTGAAACAAACGGAACTGTTCTCGATGCTCTCGGATTGACTTCAATGACATAAATCATTTCATCCTGATAAGCCAACTGAACGTTCATTAAGCCGACAACACCTAATTCGAGCGCCATTGACTTAACCACTTCACGCATTTCATCTTGCACTTCTTTGGCTAAAGTATAAGGCGGCAATGAACATGCTGAGTCACCAGAATGCACACCCGCTTGTTCAATATGCTGCATAATTGAACCGATCACTACGGTTTTACCATCTGACACGGCATCAATATCTACTTCAATTGCTGCATTCAAGAAGTGATCTAATAAAACAGGGCTATCATTTGAAACCGTTACAGCATCTTTCATGTACTTAACAAGTTCAGACTCACCATAAACAATCTCCATCGCTCGACCACCAAGAACATAGGATGGACGTACAACTAAGGGATAGCCAATTTTGTTTGCTGCAATAATGCCTTCTTCTAGACTACGAACAGTCGCATTAGATGGCTGGCGTAAACCTAAACGCTCAATCATCTGCTGGAAACGTTCACGGTCTTCTGCTCTATCAATGGCATCAGGACTGGTACCAATAATAGGCACACCCGCTTCTTCCAGGCCTCGCGCTAACTTAAGCGGAGTTTGACCACCGTAATGAACGATAACGCCTTTTGGTTTTTCAAGCTGGACAATTTCGAGTACATCCTCAAGCGTGATTGACTCAAAATATAGACGATCTGAAGTATCATAATCAGTCGAAACTGTTTCTGGGTTACAGTTGATCATAATGGTTTCGTAACCATCTTCGCGCATAGCCAGCGCTGCATGGACGCAACAATAATCAAACTCGATACCCTGGCCAATACGGTTAGGGCCACCACCAATAACGATTATCTTTTCTTTATCCGTAACGTTTGCTTCACACTCTTCTTCGTAAGTGGAATACATATAAGCAGTATCAGAAGCAAATTCAGCCGCGCAAGTGTCAACACGCTTATAAACGGGTCGTATATCAAAGCCGTGACGAAGTGCTCTAAATTCTTTTTCAGACACACCCAATAAAGTAGATAGGCGTTTATCTGAAAAACCTTTACGCTTTAAACGCAGCATGGCTTCTTTTGTCATATCTGTGTCTGTCATATTTGAAACGACACATTCTTCTTCAATCAAGTCTTCAATCTGGACTAAGAACCAAGGATCAATACCACTTAACTTATATATTTCATCTACTGACATGCCTGCCCTGAAAGCATCACCGACATACCACAGACGGTCTGAACTAGGATTACGCAACTCTTTCATCAAGCTTGCTTTTGCATCTTCGCTTGTTAAGTCTAGAACAGGTTCAAAGCCCGCTGAATCAACTTCTAAACCTCGAATCGCTTTTTGTAAAGATTCCTGGAAGGTTCGGCCAATTGACATAACTTCGCCCACAGATTTCATCTGTGTCGTAAGATGTGCATCTGCCTGAGGGAATTTCTCAAAAGTAAAGCGTGGAATTTTGGTAACCACATAATCGATGGCCGGCTCAAATGAAGCAGGGGTTGCACCGCCTGTAATATCATTCTGAAGCTCATCCAAGGTATAACCAATAGCAAGTTTCGCCGCGACTTTTGCAATAGGAAAGCCTGTCGCTTTAGACGCTAGTGCAGAAGAACGAGAAACACGCGGGTTCATTTCGATGACAACCATTCTGCCGTCGGCAGGGTTCATACCAAACTGAACATTCGAACCGCCTGTTTCAACACCAATCTCGCGTAGAACTGCCAACGAGGCATTACGCATGATCTGATATTCTTTATCGGTTAGCGTTTGAGCAGGTGCAACGGTGATAGAGTCACCAGTGTGAACCCCCATTGCATCAAAGTTTTCAATGGAACAGATGATAATGCAGTTGTCGTTTTTATCACGAACAACTTCCATCTCATATTCTTTCCAGCCAATGAGAGACTCATCGATCAATAGTTCATTAGTTGGCGAAAGATCTAAACCTCGCTCACAAATTTCAACAAACTCTTCTTTGTTGTAGGCAATACCGCCACCACTTCCACCCATGGTGAAAGATGGACGAATAATACAAGGGAAGCCTAACTGATCTTGAACTTGTAGTGCTTCTTCCATGCTATGCGCAATTGCAGAACGCGGTGTTTCCAAACCGATGGATTTCATTGCCTTATCAAAACGCTCACGATCCTCTGCTTTATCGATCGTATCTGCGTTAGCCCCTACCATCTCGACATTATACTTTTCCAGCACACCTTCGCGTTCTAGATCAAGCGCACAGTTAAGCGCCGTCTGGCCGCCCATGGTTGGCAATAACACATCAGGACGTTCAACTTCGATAATCTTTTCTACTGTTTGCCAAGTGATAGGCTCGATATAGGTCGCATCTGCCATACTTGGATCTGTCATTATCGTGGCCGGATTCGAGTTAACCAAAATGACTCGATAACCTTCTTCACGCAGCGCCTTGCACGCTTGCGCGCCAGAATAGTCAAACTCACAAGCTTGGCCGATAACAATCGGACCAGCGCCTAGTATCAGAACACTCTTTATGTCGGTACGCTTTGGCATCTAAATTCTTTCCGTTTTCTAAGAGTTGGTTGCCAGTTAGGAGTTGACCTAATAGGCAAAAATTATTTCATGTTTTATAAGCAGACTTCACACATAGAATCAGTCGATTCGATTGAGTATAAAAAGCACACTTGGCGCTCTTTATTATCAATGCTAGCTTTTATGCGATCTCATGATATCTACAAATTGGTCAAACAATGGTGCGACATCATGTGGCCCTGGGCTAGCTTCTGGGTGTCCCTGAAAACTAAATGCAGGAACATCTTTGCGGCGAATACCCTGCAAAGACCCGTCAAACAATGATTTGTGCGTTGCTTCCAAACATTCAGGTAGTGTTGAGTCGTCCACAGCAAAACCGTGATTCTGACTTGTAATCATCACTGTTTTATTTGTTAAACACTGAACTGGGTGGTTAGCACCATGATGACCAAACTTCATCTTTAAGGTTTTTGCACCACTAGCGAGGGCTAATAATTGATGCCCTAAACATATTCCAAAGGTAGGAATACCTTTTTCTAGAATCTTTTTAATCGCTTCAATTGCATAATCACATGGCTCTGGGTCACCTGGGCCATTCGATAAAAAGACACCGTCAGGATTCATGGCCAATACATCTTCAGCAGACGTTTTTGCAGGAACCACTGTGATTTTGCAACGACGTTCAGCAAGCATGCGTAAAATATTGTGTTTAACACCAAAATCATAGGCGACGACATGGAAATCTGTATAACTTTGAGTTTGATAACCAGACTGAAGCGTCCAGTTACTTTCAGTCCAATCTGTTGTTTCTTTGCGGGTAACTTCTTTTGCTAAATCCATCCCTTTTAAACCTGGGAAAGATTTCGCTGCCGCTATCGCCGCCTCTTCAGAAATATTGTCGCCTGCCAGAATACAACCATTTTGAGCACCTTTTTCACGAAGAATTCGGGTCAATCTGCGGGTATCAATTTCAGCAATTGCAACAATATTATTGGCTTTCAGATACTCATCTAAAGGCTTTTCTGAACGCCAGCTAGACGCCATTAAAGGGAGATTTCGGATTACTAAACCAGCCGACCAGATTTGGTCAGATTCAATATCTTCTGAATTTACGCCGGTATTGCCTATGTGAGGATAGGTTAAAGTGACGATTTGTTTTGCGTAAGAAGGGTCAGTAAGAATTTCCTGATACCCCGTCATGGCTGTATTAAAAACAACCTCACCAATGGTCTCGCCATCGGCACCAATTGAGATCCCTTTAAATATGGATCCGTCTTCAAGAGCTAAAATTGCAGGTTTAGTCAACGCCATTTCCTCGTCGTAATCGGCTAGGATAGAAAATTAAAGAAACCGTCTTTAAGCGGGTTTAAGTGGCGATTTCACAGATTCAAGTTGCAAAAAAGCGAGACAGAGCATTTCTCTACCTCGCTTTATTATTCTGCACTTGAGTCAAACAAGCCGGTCGTCATCAACACAGCTGGCAACCACTCAAACGGCGGCATTGTACACATTTTGAGAGTTTATGTCTATTAACAATAGCGACTATCTTTTTGACAATTAATCCTGAAGCACTTTAAAAATGCAGAGACCATTAAGCTTTATTTCAAGTTTAAGACATCTCTCATGTCGAAAAAGCCAGCTTCTTTCGCGCCAATCCATACCGCTGCCCTAACAGCACCGCGAGCAAAAGACATACGACTTGAGGCTTTATGGGTAATTTCTACTCGCTCCCCCTCCCCCATAAACATGACGGTATGATCACCCACGACATCCCCCCCACGAACGGTCGCAAAGCCAATAGTTTCTTGTTTTCTGGCACCCGTTTGGCCTTCTCGACCGTAAACAGATACCGAGCGCAAATCTCGATTTAATGCTCCCGCGACAGACTCCCCCATCGCGAGCGCTGTACCCGAAGGTGCATCTACCTTATGGCGATGATGCGCCTCATAAATTTCGACATCATATTCATCACCCAAGGCCTCGGCAGCTTTTTCTAACAAATTCAAACAGACATTAACCCCTGTACTAAAGTTCGCCGCTTTACAAATCGCTGTTTGTGACTGTGCAGATAAAAGCTCCTGTTCTTCATCTTTTGTAAATCCTGTGGTTCCCACCACAATGCCTTTTTGGTGTTTTGCACAAATACCGATATTTGAAAGCGTTGCAACAGGTGCTGTGAAATCGATCAAGACATCAAAATCGTTTACGACTGACTCCAAGTCTCCTGACACCTTTACGCCATTCGAACCCAAACCTGCTAGCTCGCCTGCATCTACACCGACTAAAGAACTTCCAGGTCTTTCAATAGCTGCCGTTAATGTTGCAAATTCTGAATTCGCGACAGCTTCAATTAACATTTTACCCATTCGGCCAGCGGCACCCGTTACTGCAATTCTTGTTGTCGTCATAGATAGTTCCAAATAGTATTAACACAGGTACTGATATATTTATTAAAAATACTAACTTCGTGAAACGACTATTCGCTTCACGAAGTCATTTAGCCTTTAAAGCTTCATATCATCAAAAAAACTTTTTACACCTTCAAACCACGAATGCTTTTTTGGTGCGTGTTTTTTATCACCGTCTTTTTCTAAAGTCTGTTGAAAGTCACGCAAAATATCTTTTTGCTTTTTAGAAAGATTTACCGGCGTCTCAACTGTTACGCGACACATTAAATCACCCGGACCACCACCTCTTACCGGGGCAACACCTTTACCACGCAAGCGGAACATTTTCCCGGTTTGAGTTTCTTCAGGAATACGTAACTTAACACGACCATCTAAAGTAGGTACTTCAAGCTCTCCACCTAAAGCGGCATCTACAAGCGAAATAGGCACTTCACAATATAGATTCTTGCCATCTCTGACAAAAATCGGGTGCTCTTTTACAGACACCTGAACATACAGATCCCCAGAAGGCGCACCATGCGTTCCAGCCTCACCTTCTCCCGCGAGACGAATCCTATCACCAGTATCAACACCCGCAGGCACTTTGACTGAAAGCGTTTTCTGCTCCTGAATAACACCCGCACCATGACAAGAGGTACAAGGATCTTTAATTGTTGAACCCTGACCGCGACACTGAGGACAGGTTTGCTGAACAGAGAAAAAGCCCTGCTGCATTCTGACTTGGCCAGCACCTTGGCACATCGTACAGTTTTCTGGCTTGGAGCCCTTAGCCGCACCTGAACCACCACAGGGCTTACACGACACATTGGTAGGTACACGAATTTTAACCGAGGTACCTTTGACCGCATCTTCCAAATCAAGATCTAGGGTATATCTTAGGTCGGCACCCCGTGCACTTCTGGCGCGACCACCGCCGCCTCCGCCGCCACCAAAAATATCGCCAAAAACATCACCAAAGATGTCACTAAAGTTACCACCACCACTGAAGCCACCGCCTCCACCACCGTTCTGCTCTACACCGGCATGGCCATAGCGGTCATAAGCCGCTCTACTTTGCTCTCCAGAAAGTATCTCATACGCCTCGGTAGCTTCTTTAAACTTATCTTCAGCCTGTGCATCATCTGGGTTACGGTCAGGATGATACTTCATCGCTAAACGTCGATATGCTTTTTTAATCTCTTTCGCATCTACTGAGCGATCTACGCCCAGAATTTCATAATAATCTCGTTTTGCCATAACACTTATCTAACCGTTCATTGTGTACAAATCATCGACTGCAAATCTTAGCAAGCGTTAACTCAGTGTGATTTACAACATATTAATCGCTAAACGTATCAACCACTCTGGAATCTAGGAAAGTTGATACGCAAACGCGGAAGTCTAGGCTTCCGCGTTTGTTTTCACTTACTTTGCTCTAAACAATAGTTTGTTTAAACAAGCGGAAGCTACTTATTTCTTGTCATCTTTAACTTCTTCAAACTCAGCATCGACCACATCATCATCTTTAGATGATGCGTTATCAGCAGAAGCTTCTGCACCCTCTGCTGCACCTGCAGCAGCTTGCTGCTCTGCATACATTTTTTGAGCAAGAGATGAAGAAACCTCAGTCAATGCTTTGGTTTTTTCTTCGATGTCTGATTTGTTATCAGTTTTCAAAGCCGCTTCTAAATCGGCAATCGCTGCCTCAATAGCTGTTTTTTCTTCAGCTGTTGCTTTATCGCCGGCCTCTTCCAAAGTTTTCTTGGTAGCATGTACAATTGCATCACCCTGGTTTCGAGCTGTAATAAGCTCTTCAAACTGCTTATCCGCTTCAGCATTCGCTTCTGCATCAGCAACCATTTTTTCTACTTCATCATCAGAAAGACCAGAAGAAGCTTTGATAACGATAGACTGCTTCTTACCAGTGGCTTTGTCTGTGGCCGAGACATTCAAGATACCGTTCGCATCAATATCAAATGTCACTTCGATTTGAGGCATACCCCGTGGGCCAGCAGGAATATCCGCTAAATCAAAACGTCCTAGCGATTTATTCTGAGCCGCTTGCTTACGCTCACCCTGAACAACATGAATCGTCACCGCTGACTGATTATCTTCTGCAGTTGAGAAGATTTGCGATTTCTTAGTAGGAATCGTTGTGTTCTTCTCGATCAATGCAGTGGCAACCCCCCCCATTGTCTCGATACCTAAAGTCAAAGGTGTTACGTCTAGCAGAAGTACATCTTTAACATCACCCGCCAATACAGCTGCTTGAATAGCCGCACCCACGGCAACAGCTTCATCTGGGTTTACATCTTTACGCGGCTCGCGACCAAAAAACTCTTTAACCTTCTGTTGAACCAAAGGCATACGAGACTGACCACCCACCAAGATTACATCATCAATTTCTGAAGCACTTAAACCTGCATCATTTAATGCTGTCTTACAGGGCGCCAAGGTTCTTTCAACTAAATCTTCAACTAGAGACTCAAGCTTAGAACGGGTCATTTTGATATTTAAGTGTTTAGGACCGCTTGCATCTGCCGTGATGTAAGGCAAATTCACATCAGTTTGTTGTGAACTTGAAAGCTCAACTTTTGCTTTTTCTGCCGCCTCTTTCAAGCGCTGCATGGCTAACGAATCACCTTTAAGGTCAATGCCGCTATCTTTCTTAAACTGAGCGGCTAGATAGTCGATAAGAACCATATCGAAATCTTCACCACCTAGGAATGTATCGCCATTGGTAGATAAAACTTCAAACTGTTTTTCGCCATCAACATCTGCAATTTCAATAATCGAAATATCGAAAGTACCACCACCCAAGTCATATACAGCGATCGTTGAATCACCTTTGCTCTTATCCAAGCCAAAGGCTAGTGCCGCTGCTGTAGGCTCGTTGATAATACGCTTAACATCTAAACCAGCAATTTTACCGGCATCTTTAGTGGCTTGACGCTGAGAGTCATTAAAGTAAGCAGGCACTGTAATAACAGCTTCAGTTACCGCTTCACCTAGGAAGTCTTCAGCTGTTTTCTTCATTTTCTT
>JBFJZQ010000119.1:0-9147 GCA_041622015.1 Oleiphilaceae bacterium | reverse complement strand
GAAAGGAGTTTGCCGGAGTCGGAGAAACTCGGGTTTCAATATGAGTTTCATGCTCAATTTATACAAAAATACGATGAGTTTAATCAACTCGGGCTGCAACTTTATTGGCCTTTCAACGAGTGTGAACCCCCTATTTTGCATTTAGAGCGCAGAGAAATGAGTGATAATGCATTTATACTGGCACCTGGCGTCTAAATCGCAAGCAGTTTTTAACCATCAAAGAGCAATTACTTAGAAAACTTACAAGGATGTATATGAAAAAAATATTAGCCATTTGTTTAGTAACTAGTCTGGCCGCATGCTCATCTGTTCAGCATATGGAATCCTCAAATGAGCCCGCCTTCATAGATAAGGCCTTATTAGAACAAGGCATCTCAGAGATCCGCTTTTACCGCGAGGACTCATTGCTGCAGATGTTGGTAGAGGTAAATTTGCAGTTAGATGGAGGTTTTATTGGCTCTGTTGCGAATGACAAAACCCTGGTAAAACAAATAGTTCCTGGCGATCATGTGTTATCCAGCAATTTAGGCGGTTTAGATTTTAGTAGTGATTGCAATGTTAATATCAGTTTGGAAGTAGGTGAAGTTCAGTATATTTCTTTGGAACCCTCCAAAGCCGGTGTGATGTTACCCATCTTATCAATACTGACAAACCCGCTCTTTTGTAAGTTTAATGTGGCAGAGGAAACATATCAGCAAGGTAAGGATGCGTTTGACCAGTTGCTTTAGATTTATCAGGTATTATGGCTTGATATGCTCGCGAACATAAGTTTGAATTAAGCGTGTTAACTCATCAGAAAGTTGGCACTCGAAGTCATCCAGACTTTGCCCAAACACGCTTAAGTATTTTTCTGCCTGAAGATGATTAACCTTTTTGGAAAGTACGTTGAATTCCATTTCGGGCAAGCTTTTATCATGCCTTGGGATAATGTTTAATTTAATAAAGTTAGCATTCGGATTGTGAATGTTTTCTTGTGTAAATTCACAAAACTTGTCGATATGCGTATGGCCTACCGGCCCCAAACAGCCACCTTCAACCCGATAGGTTACTGCGAGTTTTTTATTGTCATCTAAGGATGAAAGTAAGGGCATTTTTCTATTTCCAATAGCAAGAGTTTGGCAAAGACAATTTGTTCATAAGACTATAGCTTGGTGATGCGAAGTGGGAAAGAGAAAAGCCACAAGAGTAGAAGAATATTTTATAAGCTTAGCAGAGGAATGGCACTGCCTTAAGACAATTTAGTTTAACTGATAGGCTGTGCTTGCGCACCCAAGGCGTATGGTGCGCAAGTACAGCCTATAAAGTATTGAATATGTCTGCTGTATACGCAGAGAGCATTAGCTAAGTACCCTCCGGGTAGAACAGGCCTTCTAAAAGTTAGTTTTGGGATAAAGTATTATGAACTTAAATCTTTTACTTTTGCTTGAGTTTGGGTTTGTTCAGAGTCGAAGTATTTTTCAAGTAAACGCTCTTTTTGCGATTGTAAGTCCGTCTCGCTTAAGCCCGCCGACAATAATTGATCGCGCTCTTTTTTATACAGTGTATATTGTTGCTCAAACTCACGTTGCTGTTTTCGGTATTCAAGTGCGTCGTTTATTGCTTCGTCATCAAGGCCTTTGTTTCTTAGAACGGATTCAATTTCACTATCGCGCTGATCACTTAAGAGTAATTCATTGATTTCTTGAGAATTCTCGATATCAGAAACCATTCTGTTTTCGGTATTTCTAATGACTTCGGGTAAAAGCTCGCGTTGTGCCTGAAGTTCCAAGTGCATTTGTTCTGGGCTTAAGTCTGGGTTTTTTTGGATTTTAATACTTGCTAATGTGAACTCACCGTAGGCTTCTTCTAGTCCAAAAAATGCATCGACTGCGTCACTACTCATGGTGTTTCGACGGATTTCTTTTAGCGTATTGAAACTTTCTTCAAGCATGCGCAGTTGGTAATTCTCATCTTGTTGGTCAGCTGGAAGCAGTGCTTGGTTGGAATAGCTTAACGCAGTTTCTTTATAGAGTAAGTAATCGCCTAGTAAGCGCATGGCTTGGTTAACTGCATTTTCTGGTAAGTGCGCACGAGCAAGTTTTTCAAGTTCAGCAATGGCTACTTCGGGAGGTACATCTGCCACGGTGTTCATGAAGTAGTCAAATAAATCGCGTGTTGCTAGGTCAATGATCAGGTTGCCATTAGCATCTGCTTTTAAACTACCATCAATTTCAGTGTCTTCTATCGATGGAGCAAACGGCCCATTTGGAAAGGTGCTCGGTGTTTGATATGCAATTTCATCATTGTCTGCTTTAGAGATGGCATTTGTGGAAGAGCTTGAAATGCTGCTTGTGTTGATAGATGTTTCTGGCTGAGTAATGATGGTGACTTCTTCAAACGAGCTTTTTTCAGAACTTAGATTAAGCGTGTTTTGATCCGATAGGCCCTGATAAATAAAAAAGCTCAATGCGCTAATTGTTATGCCGCCAATTAAGCCTTGTGTACGAGTTATATTTCTCATTTCAGTCGACGTCTTATTAAATTAAAAATGGGGAAATCAGGTAAGGCCATCAAGGCCTTACCTTCTCATTTTACTTTTTAAACTATCAATGTCTGATGTTCTAACTTACAGACCTTTACCTTTCAAGCGGTTGGCTTGGCTGCGGTAAAGTGAAACAGGGTTAGTCCAGATTGAACGAACGCCGAATAAATGGTTGATCGCGTCAACATGGTTCATTGCATAAGATGTGCTGATGACTTTACCCATTTTAGTTGCACACGTTGCAACCAAACCGTCACTTTGCTCCCAAGGTGCAAAAGCAAGACCGGTTATGCCTAGGAAAGGATCAACAATATCCAATACGTTAGTGAGTACTCTGTCACCCGTCCAAGAATACATCTTGATAGTGTTGCCACTGATGTTGACGTTTTCTGTACTAGCTTGACAGTAAGTTGGGTTAACACCTTTACAGCCTAAAGCATTGTTCAATGCAATGGTGCCGTTAGTCGTTAATGTATTTAAAGCACCAACGCCATCTTGTGGGTTACTTGAACCAGATAGCGCATTAACAACTTCACCTAGAGCGTTCGCAATCGCATTCGCGCCACCTAAGACAAAAGAACCTGGCGGAATGATTTTATTTACTACATCAGCAACTTTAGAACCATAGTTCACACCATTGATTGAGGTAATAGAAGCAATCTTATTTGGAATGATAGAAGCGGTCACACGAGACGTCGGAGCACCTTGGCTGTGTGCCATGATGTTCACTTTAGACTGGCCTAAACCAGAGATATATGTTGCAAGTTGCTGGCCGCGAGCTTCACTTGTATTCACAAATGAAACGCTGGCTGAATAGACTTTCGCACCACTTCTTTCAAGGTTATAAGGAATGGTATGGAAGTAGTTAATCAAACCGCCAATGGTATTAAAACCAGTCACGCCATGAACCAGAACAATAGGGTATTTCGTTTTTGTATAAGTCGATGCTGAAGCAAAGGGTGCTGCAATAGCAAGAGACGTGCATACGAGTGCGAGTAATATTTTACGCAAGGGAACTCTCCATATTTTATATTTATATTTAAGAAGTTTTATAAGATTAGTTATCTAGGTAACTAAGCAGGCAAGAAGTGTATGGATGCTCAGAACATATCTACACCCCCCATTTGGGGAGTATAGGTGTAAAGAGTGACGCCCATCACATTTAGAAGGCTTTGATTGATTGTTTCTCTCTATTAATTCGTGTCGGTTTATGGGTGACTAAGTTCAGCTTGTGGTTTCAGCTAAATAAAAAGGACGGAATATGAGCTCAATTCGGGTACCCTTAATTCCATCCTGAACACTTGTAATGATCACCTCAGCTTGTAGCTGATGGCTTCTTTCTTGGATAATCGCTAAACCATAATGGTTCAACTTTCCAGGCTGGCTGCCCAGCCCGATGCCATCATCTTGAATGATGAGTTGAATGCGCTTATCGGTCAGTTGTTCCAAACTTATATTCAACTGAGAGCCTTTGGAATGATTCACCGCATTTTGGCTAGCTTCCCTCATGATTTGCAGCAAATGAATTTCTTCAGTCGGGCTCAGTGGCACACTATTTAAGTGATAGGTAAGATTGATGTGCATCGCTGTTCGCGCTTGAAGTTGTTTCACCGATTGCGCAATGGCGCCCTTTAAGCCGGACTTATCTATTTTAAGTCTGAAGGTTGTAAGTAATTCTCGAAGATGGCGATAAGCCGACGATAAACCTTCACTTAATTCATCAATAATCGGCTGTTGTAATTCATATTTTTTCGAGTCATGCGATTTTTGAAGGAGGGTTACCTGTATTTTCAAATATGATAGAGATTGCGCTAAAGAGTCATGCAGCTCCCTTGCCATGACCGTGCGTTCATTGAGCATGGCCAAGCGATGTTCTTGTTCTTTGGTTTCTTCGAGGGATAAAGCAATCGCCAACTGATCAGCCGTAGACTGGGTCAGCTGTTGTTGCCAAGGTAACAATGTTTCTCCCGAAAGTTGTTTGAGGCTGATCACGCCATATTGCTTATCATGGTGCATCACAGGGTATCGATAGGTGGTGTTCGTTGAGCTGTGAGTGTCGGCTGCTGCTTCTGTCTTAGATGAGGTATGAGCATCAAGTTGTAAGTAGGGGTTTTCACCCTGTTTCGTAAACAGGCATAGCTCGATATCTTCAATTTCCAGTATCTTGGAAAGGTCTAGAATAGTGGCGTTGAAATCGAGTTTTTTGTCCTGATTTTCGAGTACTTTTCTGGCGACATTAAATGAATATTCTAAAAGGGTATTACTTTGCTGTAGCTCTTGGGTGCGCAGTTCAACGCGGCTTTCAAGCTGTTGGTAGGTTTCTGTAATGACTTGGCTCATCTGGTTAAACGACTCCGCTAAGAGCGATAATTCATCTTTTCCCTTTAGTTCAATATATTGTTGAGTTTCGCCATCACGAATGCGTTTAGCGGCTTCGGTCAGTCTGCTTAATGGAATCGCTATGCGATGTTTCAAGAGATAAAAAATCAGGCTACCGACTAAGGTCGTCATGAGCATTGCAATAAGTTGAAACGTGCGTAACTTGCGAATTTTGGATTCAGCTTCATGTTGAAAGCGATTCACTAGCTTATCTGTAAAGTGTACCTGTTCATTCAATAGATGAAACCGCGCCGCTTGGTGGCTGGCCTTATTCAATAAATGTGGTTTTACAATATCGAACCAGTGCGTGTAAGCCTGTTCAAATATAGATGCTAGACTCTCAGGGTTATCTGTGGCGTTTGTCATTAAATTGATGTGCTGATGGGCGGTAAACAAAGGGTCTTTCCAGGTGCTATCAAGTTTTTCGATGAGATGAGCCAGTTGCTCAGGAGCATGGGTAACAGCCAAACCGATATGATAAGTTTGCATTCGCATGGAGCCTGAGAGGTTAATCGCATGGGCATCGGTATCGGCTTGTTTAGTCATCCAAAAAGAATACAAAATCGCCAGCAGGGTAATGCTGATAATGGTAAGCAAAGACAGATTGATGTCACTCATGACTGAGTGAATCAAATGCTGCTTTTTAGGGAATGACTGAACCATCGGGTTATCTACCTCTCACCATGAATACCAAATATTATTTCACTTTTCGCCCTTGCTGGCCGCTCAATATGCGCAACTAAATTGCATCAAAACCAGCCAATATTGCATGCACATAAATAAAAAGCCATTAAGAAGCACTTGCTAGATGCCAGCGTGTAAATTTTCCAGATCAATCTAAGCGCACGATAAAGATGGCAAGATAAAGAATTTAGCATAAGCTTAATACATAACTTTGGTAGTTTTATCAATTGAGACAAATGTTGAGTCAAATTAAGCGCCCGCAAAATGGATTAGTTCGAAAAAAGTCCATCTTAAGGTTTTTGGATAGATGCATACCTGAAAACTTATTGGATGATCTGTCTGAGCGCTTCAAAGCCCGAACCTTGGTTTTATTGGTGGGCATTGTATTATTCCTCTCATCCCTAAGCATGGCATTTGTGATTGCCATCGATCAGTCTGTACCGTTAAGGCGGTTGATCACCATTGGTTTAATTGCCTTGCAACCTCTCTCTTTTGCACTTATGTGGCGCTATAAAACTACCCAAGAAGCATCTTGGTATCTTGTGCTGATGTTATTAATAACCGTGATGTTTATCGATCATAATAATGACTCTTTTGGTGGCCCGTTTACGATTACCTGGATACTGCCTACCTCATTAAGTGCGATGCTGCTAGGGGGAAGAGCCGCTCTCAAAGTCACCTTGCTGGCTATTGTTGGTATGAGTATTAACTTCTCCCTATATAAAGCAGGCCTTTTACCTGAACCAATCACGGCGAAGCAAAAGTGGTTAAATCTCGAATTTGGTATTTCCATTTGCATTATTTTTATCGTGACTATCTGTTTATACGGTCTGCACAGTATGACAAGGTTGAGAGAGCAAGAGCTGTCATCAGAAATAGAAACCAGAAAAATCATTGCAAAAGAATTACAGAAGGCAAAGGATCTGGCAGAGCAGGCGACCAAAAATAAATCGATGTTTTTAGCCACGATGAGTCACGAGTTACGCACCCCGCTCAATTCAATTTTGGGCAATGCAGAATTACTTTCCAGAGAGCATTTAGAACATAAAACAGAAACACGGGTAAACGATATTTATTCTGCTGGTCAGTTACTTATCTCGATCATCAATGATGTCTTGGACTTAAGTAAATTGGATACCCATGGCGTTGAATTAAGCAGTCAGGACTATGATATTTCCGATCAGATAAAAAGAATTCATCGGATGATGTCTGCGCAGGTTAAGCCAGGCGTTGGCTTTATATTAGAGGGTGTCGATCAGCCTGTTTATATCCACGCAGACCAGAATCGCTTATCACAGGTTATTTTAAACCTAGTTTCAAATGCAGTGAAATTTACGGAATCAGGTAGCATCACCGTTAGCTTGATTAACGACGAAGCTCAAGGTCTTACTATTTTCGTGCAAGATACCGGCGTGGGTATTTCTGAAATCGATGCGAAGAATCTTTTTCAGGATTTTGTGCAAGTGCGTAAACACGCCAACAGGCAAGTTGAGGGCACCGGTTTAGGTTTAGTCATTGTGAAGAAAATTGTCGAGAAGATGGAGGGAAGTATCAGCTTAGATAGTGCAGAAGGCCAAGGTAGCAAGTTTTGTGTCAAGCTGCCGCCGGAGATTTTACTTGCAGGCCTAAGTAAAAATAAAACAAGCAGCCAAGATGAGACGGTTCAACAATCGTATGATCTTAGCTCGATCAGTGTTTTGGTGGTCGATGATGTCGCGATGAACTGTATTATCTTAAACGCTTTATTAACTGAGTTGGGAATTACAGCGGTTACTGAAGTGCATGATGGTGAAGACGTTGTTGAACTGATCAAACAAGGCAAGCAGTTTGATGTGATACTGATGGATGTGCGCATGCCGAAAATGGATGGTTTGGAGGCAAGTCAATTAATAAGAAGTTTGGACTATCAGAAGCCCATTGTCGCGGTTACAGCTAACGCCTTTGAAGAAGATAGACAAGCGTGTTTGGATGCTGGAATGGATGGCTTTTTGTCTAAGCCAATAGAAATGGAAAAACTAAAAGCAGTTCTAGAAAGCATCGCTCAGCAAACTTCAGACAATTAAACACCCGAATAACTTTCGCTATCTGGGTGTTTAATCATGGCTAGTTAGCGTCGAAGGCTCTATTCGACGTGAGTTTGGCTAAACCTTTTATTAAGCGGTACATCGCCCAGATCCATAAAATACCTAAGATGATATAACCCACAACAATCACACTCAATAGACCACCTAAGATGGCCCAAAAGATACCCCACCAAAAAGTGGAGATTAGGTTATCGTAATGGTCTGAAAAGCGGCTATCTTCGATGTCCGACTTTTTCACCATTGCCCAAATGCCACCAACTAACCAAAACACCACTGTCAATAAGCCCGTCAGCATTAAAGCATAGGCAATCAAAGCATGGGTTTTGGCTTCATCATCCAGAGGAGATAAAGGAGAATTGGGTTCCAGCATAGTCATTTCCAAACCTTAAAATAGAGCCAATGTTAGCTTTAAGCCTTACTTTTGGCCTAAAATAGAGCTTAAACCAGTTTGTAGAAGGTTGGCAGTATTGTCGGTACCAGCAGCATCGCTATTAGAAAAGTAACTGACCGCAATGTTGGCAAACTGCATAATCATCTCAGGGCTTAGGCCTAAGGCTTCAAACTGTTCAGTCAATTTACCCATGGTACCCAGGCCTGCTGCCATGCCACCGGCATTCGCTAGCATCCCCGTTAAGGCGTTGCCTCCCGCACTTTTACTACCCAGAGCAGGTGCCGCTGCCAATAAGGTATCCATACCCGGAATGCCTTGGCTTAACTGACCAAACTCATTAGAAGAAAGCGCACCTTTCGCCACTTGCAATAAAGAGCCCATACCGCCTTCGGCTTGGGTTTCAGTTACCCCTAATTCTTGAGTAAGCGTAGGTAATAAACCCATCGCTAAGTTAGTTGCAGTTTCCATCGTCGTTGGTTGTGCAGGTGACGTTTTTGTCACAGCTTGTTGTGTTGGTGCTGGTGCTGGTGCTGGCGCTTCTGCTACTGGCGCAGCTTCTTCTTTGTTACCAAATAAAAAGTCAAAAAAACCAGCGTGAGCCATGTTAGAACTAGATAGTAAAATTGCCGAAACCAAAAGTGTTTTTTTCATGAGTCGTATCCGAAAGTGTGGGGCGAAGAGATGAACTGTGCAGATGCACATTTGCCTAAGCATCATAACAGGGAATAAAAAGAAAGTGCATTACCGTGAAGTTAATACGTTCTTTTGATAATGAGCGTTTTGGAAGAGTTTAATTTATTGGTGATATTCTTTGTAGTTGCCTAAGCCATTGATGAAAACAAACCAAGAGTGACAGTAAGCTATCGTTGGTAATTATTGTCTATGGGTATAGCTAATTACTTCATCTCTCTGTCTTGTAAATATGTGATGATAAAAATGAGTAGTTCGACAGCAAATAAAAGGTCTTTTGTTGCCGAACTATTTCTTGCTAATTAGTATGAGTATTTTTGCTCAATTTTGTTTTTTTCTTGAACGTACTCAGAAGAATCAATTTCTTTAGTCATTAGTTTATCATCTAAAGCTGCAAT
>JBFJZQ010000118.1:0-9193 GCA_041622015.1 Oleiphilaceae bacterium | reverse complement strand
GTATTTAATAAACACACGATATAACTAAGTTAACAAAAATTCATAACTTTATACCAATACGAAAGAAGAGGAAAAGCAATGCCTCAAATTATAAATACCAATATAGCTTCAATTAACGCGCAGAGAAATCTGGATAACTCTCAGTCTGCAAACCAAACAGCATTGCAGCGTTTATCCTCTGGCTTACGTATCAACAGCGCTAAAGACGATGCAGCGGGTCTAGCCATTTCAACGCGTTTCGATTCACAAATTAGAGGGCTAAACGTCTCTATACGAAATGCGGGGGACGGTGTTTCGTTAGCACAAACCGCGGAAGGCGCCTTAGGTTCGATAACCAGCAACCTGCTACGTATCCGTGACCTGGCTCTCCAATCTGCCAACGGCACAAACAGCGCCATTGACAGGCAAGCACTTGACCAGGAAGTACAACAGTTAAAAGCTGAAGTTAAACGGGTCTCCGATCAAACTAACTTTAACGGTACCAAATTACTCGATGGTTCATTTTCTGCCGTCACCTTTCAGATAGGTGCCAACGAAGGCGAAAGCGTATCTGTCAGTATCGAAGGTGCCACCGTAGATCAGTTAGGTGCTGCGCTTGGGGATGGCATTACCTCTGATGCAGATAATAATGCGATGGTTGCCGGTGATTTAGTCATTAACGGCATTGCCGTAGGCGCCTCAAGTGGAACAGATGATGCATTTTCTAGTGCAAATCAAGAAGTAAGTGCCATTTCAAAAGCAGCTGCGATCAATGAAGTTTCAGATAGAACGGGTGTGAATGCTGTTGTTAATGAAACATCTATTGTTGGCACCAGCTACACCAGTAGCGACGTTAACTCAAACATCGTCATCAATGGTATTACCATCGATGTTTCAACAAGTGTAAATATTGAAGATATCGCGAACCTTCAGAGTGTTACTAATTCGATTAACCTTAGTTCTGGTCAGACGGGCGTAACAGCTGTTTTCGATGGCAACCCTACTGTAGGTATCCAGCTTGTAGCTGAAGATGGAAGAAATATAATACTGGCAGACGGAGGGGCCAATACCGAAGATGTAGGCTTGGCATTAGATGGTGTATATTCAGGTACCTTCACTCTTATTTCTAAAGATGGAAGCCCTATAGAGCTTGACTCAACAACCGGCAATATATCCAATACCGGTTTAGCAGTCGGCAGATTCAGTGGTAGTAACAGTGGAGCTATTGGCGCAACAGTAGGCGCCAATGCCTTCGCGACAGGCGACATTGTCATCAACGGCGTACCCGTTGGGCCATCCCAAGCCTCTTTTGATACAGCTTCTAGCGCCAACCAGGCATCAAGCGCAATATCCAAAGCAGAAGCGATCAATAAAGTCAGCGATAGAACTGGTGTTAAAGCACAAGTCAATTCCACCATCGTAAATGGTGGCACGATCACGGCCGGAACAGGCCAAACCGGCAACGTTGATATTAATGGCGTGACAATAAATATAGCCTACAGTGCAAATGATACCGCCACAGACATACAGAACACAGTAATCTCTGCAGTAAATAACAAAGCCGGCCAAACAGGCGTTCGCGCAGAAGCATTTGGTGCAACCTTTAGGCTTTTAGCTGAAGATGGCAGAAATATTGTCGTAGGCGCCTTTGCAGGCACATTAAGTGCTAATTCAGGCATAACTGCATCCACGACAACTCAAAGTTCGATAACCATGCTTTCAGCTGGCAAAATTGAAATATCCTCGATCACGGGTAATATTCAACAGTCAGGATTTGATGTTGGGACTTACGGCTCTGCAGAAAATGGACAGCTTATTCAAGATATTGACATTTCGACTCCTGAAGGCGCGATACTTGCTCTGGCTGCGATAGATAACGCATTAACTTCGATTAACTTTCAACGAGCGAATCTAGGTGCGATTCAGAATCGATTCGAATCGACTATCACTAACCAGGCCATTGCCGCGGAGAACTTCACGGAAGCCAGCTCCCGAATAAGAGATGCCGATTTCGCAGCGGAAACAGCTGAGCTTTCAAGATCTCAGGTGCTCCAACAGGCAGGTCTTTCAATACTATCCCAGGCAAATGGACAGCCTCAGCAGGTATTGCAGCTGTTACAGGGTTAATTCTAACTCTCCGAAGGTGCCCTCTATTAAATATGAAGGCACCTTTTTTCTTTACCAACTTTTTTTGTAGTGGTAGCTTAACTGAAATAATTTTCTAAAAATTCATTCCGGTAGTCAGCAAATGCCTAATAAAAATAAACCTCTCTATTTTACACTTTTCGATCTAGAGCGCACAATAGCACAAAAAGACTTTGCAACATTTGGAAATCAAATCAGTGAGTTATTCAACTTTTTGGATCAAGGAAATGATTTAGAAACCAAACTGCAAAAGGACTCTTCTGGCATTATTCACTGTAAACATAAAGGTCTTATTCCTATTAATAGCCAAATGAGTTTACAAGAGAAGCTGGACTATTACTCTCGACTTGCCAATGTATTTACAAACTACCTCTCAGATAAAAATCATATACCGGATGAGACAATATTAGTTCAGTTCGTGATCTTCAAAACTTACATTTCAGAAATTTTCTATTTAAGTTATTTTGGAAGCATGGACCACATACTCTTTAACCGGGGAATTTTGAATGAAAATTACACTTTAAACCTTAAAACAGAACAAGATATCAAATATTTATATGCCTGCCTTTGCCTCAACAGCGAAATTCAATATGATCCTGAACAAATAGCGTTTGCCATTCCACATTATGGAGTTTATTGGTACCTAGGAATGCTATACGCTCACCATCATTCTTTTAACAAGAAAATTGAAGATAATCTTAATAAGCTTATTGATGCTTCTAGCATGGTTCAAAAAATGGATTTTGATTCAACTTCTGTTGAGTTATCAATTGGACCTTGGATGCTTTGTTCTTACTTTGATCGATCAGACCGGCACCAACTGAAAAAGTCAATAAATATTGCCATTAGAAAATGGGTAAACAAACAACTCACACCTGGCATTGAAAAGCAGCTTACTAAACAAGTTAGCGCAACCAACAATATTAAACGAATTGTTGTGATGTGTGAAAAGTACTCATCTAATCATGCCATGTATCGATGTTATCACCATGCAATATCAAACCTTAAAGACTCCTATGAAGTTACCGGTTTTGTCGCAAAAAATAGCTATGACCAAAATTCATCTAAAGACTTCCATCACATAATTGAAGTTGAGGATAGCGTTGTGAACTTTGCCACAACCATAAAAAAACTCATAAAAGTTAAGCCCGATTTAATTATTTTTGCTTCATTAGGAATGGCAAAATGGACAATTCCATTTGCGAATATCCGAGCTGCAAAAATTCAAGCCATGTGCTACGGTCATCCTGCTTCTGCCTTT
Organism: Oleiphilaceae bacterium; assembly: GCA_041622015.1. GTDB lineage: Bacteria > Pseudomonadota > Gammaproteobacteria > Pseudomonadales > Oleiphilaceae > PZPK01. The sequence goes on along the minus strand of JBFJZQ010000118.1, from coordinate 5,808 downwards.
TCTGAATATATTGACTTTGGTATCGCCGCCGCATTTCCCGAAGGACCTACTTACCAGAAATTTGTTCAAGAAAAGCTGATTATGACTGGCACTTCTACTCATATGAAAAGAATGGTCGACTACTTACCAGAAGAAATAATAAAACCCAACGATAACGTAGTCAGAATTGCAATTAATAGCTCATTACCTAAAATTTCACAACGCCTGATTAACCTACTGAGTTTAGTCTTAACACATTCCTCAATTCCTGTTGAGTTTCATTTCTTTTTAATAAAATCAAGCTTAGCTTTTGAGAAGGCGATGTTCAAAAGATTTGCTTCTCAGGCGATAATACATCATCCAAAACCTTACAACGATTACATGAAAAGTCTTTCAAAATGCAACTTGGCCTTAGGCACTTTCCCTTTTGGCGGATCTAATACGAATATAGATTTAGCGACATTAGGTATTCCCAAAATAATATACACAGAAGATACAGGACTTTCCTCATACAGTGACTTAGGCATTTGCAAGCAAATGAACTTCCCAGAAGAGCTGTTTTCTAAGTCAGAGGAAGAGTTGTTAATAAATTTAATTTATCTTATCCATAACCCCGTCGAACGAGAGCGTTTAGCGAAACTAATTTCAGAACAAGACCTAGATCAACTTATTTTTAAAGAAAAAACTGATTACAAAGACCCAATGATAAAAGATGCAATAGAAGTAATTAAAGAAATCTTATAGCACAGTAAACAACTCTGAAAAACTCTTAAAATAATACGCTATTAAATAGGCGGTATCGTTTCATGAATAATATTTTAATTTTCGGTGCAGGTGAAATTGCTGAAGTTGCACATATTTATTTAAGTCATGATTCTCAGTTTAATACTGTGGCGTTTACGATTGACAAGGAATATAAAAGAAGCGATGTATTCAGAGGTTTGCCTTTAATCGAGTTTGAATCGCTAACCCGACTATACCCGCCAGATAAATTTAAGCTTTTCATCCCCATCAGCTTCCGAGATATGAATATTCATAGAGCCAAAAAATTCTATGAAGCAAAGAACATGGGCTACGATATGATAAGCTATATTTCCTCTAAAGCTGAAATAATGCCAGAAACAACTATCGGCGAAAATTGCTTTATATTAGAAAATAATGTAATTCAACCAAAAGTTAATATTGGCGATAACTGCATCATATGGAGCGGAAATCATATCGGCCACCATTCTAGCATTGGCAATCACTGCTTCATTGCTTCCCATTCAGTCATTTCAGGGCATGTCAGTGTGGGTGAATATAGTTTTATAGGAGTTAATTCCACGATACGAGACAACATAAGTATTGCAAAAAAAAATGTGATAGGAGCAGGGGCACTTATTCTTAGGAATACGCTTGCGAGTCAAGTCTATAAAGCTAATGCTACACTCCCTGCTGACAACACTAGTGAAAAGATAAGGTGGTAATGGATGACTTGGATTAAACAAGGACTGATATATTCTCCAAGCCTTCAATGTTCTGAGAATACGCATTTACAAGTACCCACGGTATTAGTCAAAAATGATAGGTTGCGAGTTTATTACGCTGGTCGCTATGCAAGTGGTAATAGTTATACTGCCTTTATTGACTTAGATATTAATAACTTTAAAACAATAATCCAAACCCACGATCAATCTATATTGAGCCAGGCAAAACCAGGCACTTTCGATGATGAAGGTGTAATGCCTAGCGAAGTAATCCATCATAAGAACAAGTTATATCTTTACTACAGCGGCTGGAACAGGCGTATCAGTATTCCTTATCATAATGCAACAGGACTTGCTGTTAGCGATGATGACGGTTACAGCTTTACTAGAATGTTTGAAGGACCAATTTTAGATCGCATTGCAACTGAACCTTATTTAGCCGTGACGCCATGTATTCTAAAAGAAGGTAAAGTCTGGCACATGTGGTATATCTCAGGCTTGAAGTGGGTAGAAATTAATAACCATTTTGAGCCTGTATATGCAATAAAATACGCATGTTCAAATGACGGCATCAATTGGAAACGAGCAGGAAAGGTTTGCATTCCTCAAAGTCATGAACTTGAAGCATTTTCTCGCCCCTCTGTAATAAAAAAAGAGGGGCTGTATTGTATGTGGTATTGCTATAGAAGTAGCCATGATTATAGAGATGGGCTTGGCAGTTACAAAATGGGCTATGCAGAATCTAAAGATGGATTGGAATGGCAGAGGCTAGATCACAAGGCAGGTATTTTTCCATCGGAAGAAGCTAATCAATGGGATAGCAAAATGATTTGTTACCCTTATATTGTGAATGTAAAAAATCAACTCTATTTATTCTACAACGGTAACGGTTTTGGCCAGTCTGGAATCGGTTATGCCAAGTGGGAAGAATAATAGTTTTAGGAATATAAAGATGACAAAACATAATGACGCGCAAAACAAGTCTTACCATATTGAAAGCACTGCAAGTCACGCGCAACTTTCAAACCGAGATGATCTATATAAATCATTTCAGAAGACCCCCCTTCCTTCCAATGATCTGATGTTTAATTTAGGTTTATATACAAGAAGCTCACTCTTGGTGAAATTTTTAGTTATGAACCAACTATATGAGCGAATTAAGAATATTCCTGGTCATATTGTCGAGCTTGGGGTTTGGTGGGGACAAAATATTATTTTGATGGAGAACTTAAGAGCCATACATGAACCTTTCAATAAGCAAAGAAAGATTATCGGCTTTGATACATTTACAGGTTACAGCGCACCTAAAAATGATCAAAAAGATAAGCCCAGTGATGTTTGGAATGAAGGCTCTTATTCGACAACTACTGACTACAAAGAATACCTTGAAGAGCTGATAAAAATACATGAATCAAATAACATTTTAGGGCATAGCACAGGCCATCACCAGTTAATTGAAGGTGATGTTTCTCAGTCCGTCCCTAGGTATTTAGAGAAACATCCTGAAACAATGGTGGCTTTAGCTTATTTTGATATTGGTTTGTATGAACCCACTATTGCAGCATTAAAATCACTTAAACCACATTTAATGCCGGGCAGTGTCATCCTACTCGATGAACTTACTTGGAGCGAGTCGCCTGGCGAAGCCATTGCCTTCAAAGAAGCTTTCTCTAGAAATGAATATACCATTGAAAAATGTGAACTCTACCCATCCAAAGCTATTATAACTATCAAATAGGTTAAATCATGAACTTAACTGATTTTGATATTCGAATGGAAAAATATGGCTGGGTGATTTTCGAAGACGCCGTAGATCCTAAGCTCATACTGAAAATGCAAAAAGATATTGAGACAGCTTATATTCGCTGTAGAGCGATTCAAATTAAGAACAATATTCCTGAGAATAACGTTCATACCGTTCACCACCTAGTTGGTCAAGAAGCAAGCTTTTTTGACTATCTGAATACATGCCCTATAGACCAATATATTGAGCGTTACTTCAAAGGCCCTTTTATATTGAACTCTTTCGGAGGTGCAATTAACACAGCACGAAGCACCAGCTACGCGCATAATATTCATAGAGATATAAGATCTTACTCAGATAATCTGCCTTTGATGTTAAATACACTAGTTATGCTAGATGATTTTTCTCGTGACAACGGAGCTACTTGGCTGCTTTCAGGCTCACATAAGTTAAGGGATAAGCCGGAACAAAGTTTTTTCGAAGAAAATGCTGAACAAGCTCTAGCTAAATCGGGCAGCATATTACTTTTTAATTCAAATGTTTGGCACGCAGGTGGCGTGAATAGATCTGATACGGTCAGAAGATCTATTACGCCTATGTATTCAAAACCTTTTATAAAACCACAATTTGACTACCCGAGAGCGCTTGGTTATGCAAAGGGAAAAGAGTTTTCAGACAATATGCGGCAGATTCTTGGCTACAACTCACGAATACCAGAGACACTGGATGAATGGTACCAACCAATAGAAAATAGAATGTATAAACAGGGCCAAGGATAAATGAGAAACTACAATTCTGAATTTGAAGATACCATTGACAGAAAGTATGCATACGACTTCGACTATATTCTAAGAGACTTTATGATCAGACAGCTATACTCTTCTTTTCCAAAAGGAAAAGCCCTAGAGTTAGGCTGCTACAAAGGAGAGTTTACTAAAAAGCTCTTTCCATATTTTGAAGATATCACCGTTATAGAAGCGTCAGAAACACTTGCCCATGAGTGTAAGTCTAAATTCGGACATGTTAAATACATAATAGGTCAGTTTGAACATATTAACCTTAACGAACAGTATGATGCCATTTTTTTAATACACACGCTCGAACACTTAGAAAACCCAAATTTGGTCTTAAAAAAAATAAATCAATGGCTAACACCTAATGGAAAGTTGTTTCTAGTTGTTCCAAACGGTAATGCGCCATCACGACAAATTGCTGTAAAGATGGGACTAATTAGTCATAACACAGCAGTAACTGAAGGCGAGTTTAAACATGGACATAGGTGTACCTATGTTCTAGATACGTTGTATAAAGAAGCGTCTAACAGTGGTCTTAATATAGTTCAACAAGGGGGTGTATTTTTTAAACCCTTTGCAAACTTTCAATTTGATGAAATGATTAGCAATAAGATTATTGATGATAAGTACCTTGAAGGCTGCTACCAATTAGGCATGGTTTATCCTGACTTATGCGCTAGTATTTTTCTAGTATGCATGAAAGGGAAGTAGCATGGATATAAAACAATTTAACCAAGAAGGCTTCTACATATCAAAAGGCCTATTACCTAAACAAGATACTGAAAGTTTGTTAGATGATATATACCAATTATTTCATTTGCAGCTAAAGCGCCTTCAGCCTGAAATAAAATATAATCCTACACTCGGCTTGTACGACGAAATGCAACAATTACTTGGGCTTGATGTTGACGCTTATCTCAGTGCTGCAAGAAGGTGTGCCAAGCTCGTAAAACTTCACCATTACCTTAGTCATAAGAAAATATTGAATGAAATTGATATATTAAACATCAAGCTGCCAACAATAGTGACTGAGCCCATTGTGCATATTAGCGCTGATAAATTAACTATTCCCGGGGGTTATGCAGGCTTTGAAACTCATCAAGACTGGCCCTCTATTCAAGGCAGCTTAGATTGCATAGTTGTTTGGACCCCTCTTGTAAAAGTTAGTAAAATTAATTTTCCTCTACAAGTAATCCCTAAAAGCCATAAAGAAGGCTTATTAAGTGGTCATAAAACATCTAACTTATATAAGATTGATACAAACTTATTTGACGCAAATAACTTTGTATCACTCGAAGCTGATATAGGTGATGTTATATTTATGACTAGCTGGACACTACACAGAACCGGAATTGAAAACTCTAAAGGCTTCAGAATTGCCTGTAGTACAAGATATGATAATTGCTTGGAGCCAACATTTATTGAAAGAGGTTTTCCATGCGCTTACAAAAGAACGGTAGATAGAGACTTGATTGCAGAAAACTTTCCCTCTAAAGAAACAGTCAGAAACATATATAAATAGCAGCTTCGAACCTACCTTGATCAAGGTAGCAAATATGCAGATATTATTGCAGGGTCCTTAGTTTCTATAAAGAAGCTTATTTATTGAAACCAAACCATAACTAGTGAAGTTTTTCACACCTAAGCCTTAGTTATTTATAAAACTCTGCTTTAATATCATTCAATGATTCTTTTATCCAACGGCCTAAAACAGACTCATAACTTCCTTGAAATTCAGAAAGAAACTCCAAACGTATACCCGATGATTTAAAAGAGTCTTTATCATATAATTCTTTGCCTCCCGGTAAGTTAACATAATGCGATG
>JBFJZQ010000117.1:0-9206 GCA_041622015.1 Oleiphilaceae bacterium | reverse complement strand
GAACTGCTAGCATCAGAGAAACTCCAATCTATACCTTGTTGATAGCCTTCACTTAAGCTCACTTCAAGAATTTTGGCTTCTAGTATCACCTGCCGTTTGAGTATTAATTCTGCCCGTTCTAAATAACGTTTCACCGAAGAGAGTGTTCGGGTATCTGCTCTGACAACAGCCATGCCCGTGCTAGGGGTAATAATGACGGAATGGCCGTCTTCATTTCCGACAATCAATTGCAAGGTTTGGTTTAGCGATTCCCAAAAATTATTTTTGTTTCTGGTAATGATACGCGTGCCAGAACCTGTTGATTGGCTAGATGATGAGCCACTGGTAGCGCCACTATCGGAAGATGTGCCGCTATCCCCCCCTGAACTTTGAGTAATCTGCCCGGAACTCACCCGTGTTTCAGAGTCACCATTTCTTTCAATATTTAAATAGTTTATCGCAAAAATATGGGTTGTGAGCCCTGCCGGAGTTACATGAATCAGGCGTCCTTGTTTTTCGTATTCATAACCATACAGCCTATGAGTGATGTCCAAGACATCATCAACCGTGACATCTTTTAATTGTAGGCTAATAGAGCCTGACAAATCCGGTGACACCAGCATGTTCAAGTTTGTGCCTACCACCAACTCTTCAAAGAAATCTCTTGCCGGCACATCTTTAACCGCGATATCAAATCTAGGCTCACTCACCCTTTTACTTTGAGGGAGCAAACCCGGGGTAAATGCATTCATCACATCATCAGGAATGACATCTAGAGCTAGAGGAATTTCAGGTACTAATGCGCGATCTAACTCTTCATTAATTTGGTCGATACTCTCAGTACTATTTGCCTGAGGAGACTGCATTAAGGCATTTTTATGTGCACAGGCTGAAATAAAAAGACATGAAGCCAAAACAATGAAGCGTTTCATTTTTCCAACACCATGGAGTTGATAAACCATGCTTTACTCACTTATTTAAGAAGCCCTGCCTAAATACAGGGATTACTTTATGTTCAAATTTTGGGTTTCTGTTAATTGCTCCTTCTCGTACCTGAAAAAGAATAACTAAACTAATTTCGCGTAATCCCTTTTACTTTATTCATGCGTAATTCTTTCTGTTTACCCTTATACAAAAGATAAACACTATCTGAATTAATGCTCTCTACTGTCGCGCCTGAGATCACATCGCCGACTGTCACTTTCCGGTTATTGATCATGGCTCTTTTTTCTTTGCCAGAACTAACAATATAGCTTAGTTTGAAACTTGCTTCCCGATCTTGACTAACAACTTGAGCCGGGGCATTCCATAACTGCGGTTTAGTCGGATCTTGCAGCACTTCTCCAGTAGGCAAAGTAAAGGTACTAGATGCCCAAAGATTAGAGCTGACCAAGGCTATTAGAATGAGCCAGTTATGACTAGGAATACGTCTAAACACCTATCCAATCCTCATCAAGACTAAGGGTACTTAACTGAAGGGTAATTTTAGCTTTTGGATACTCTTCAACTTCATACTTTAATAATGTCCAATAAAAACCATCCATTTTTTCTAGACTCATTAAAAATGATAAAGCTTGGAAGTAGTCACCATTTAGAACCATTTCGAATCGGTGTGAAAATATGACTGCTTGGGCATCTTCTTTGGGTGTATCTTTTTGACTGCCCTTGTCACCGTTAACTTCTAACTTTAAAGGTTCAACAGGGAGGTTTTTTGCTTTCACTAAACGCAAACCTTTGTAGTCAGACAGTACTTTTCTCATGACATCCGCCATTAACTCGGGCGCAATTAAATGACTCAGGCGAATTTCTATTTGTTCTTTTAAACCATCAAGCTTTTCTGTTAATTTTCGTTGCTCTTCAAAAAGGGCTGCATTGGGGTCATGTGACAATCGCGTCGATAAGTTTACCAACTCTTCTTTCTGGCTCCACTCTTGTTGTTGTAGATTGGTAATTTCTTGGTTGGCTTTTTTGATGTCTTTTTCAAATTGCAGATAAAAAAACTGCGCCCAAATAAATAACACCAAAACAATGCCGACCATCAATAGAATGACGCGTTCTCGCAGCGATAACTCGGCCGTTTTATTGCGTATTTCATACCACTTTTCAAGGTTCATTGATTACCCTCATCAAGTGAATTAAGTAATGTCGTATTTGAGTTATTGATGACCGACTGAACACCGACCGTTGAACCTGAACTGCCCTTATCCGCCTGCAATGTAAAACCTAACCATGCACCTTGAGATTCACTTTCATTCAACTCAAACAAGGAAAAATTCCGTCCTAAAAAACTGGGTTCTTGTCTTAACTTCTGGAGATAAGCAGGTACTAACTCTGCTTTTGTTGTAATACCTTCAAGCACCATTTGATTATTCGTTCCACCCAATAAAATTGACGTTAACCACAGGCCATCTTGGCGCTGCCTTGCGAGTGCCATCAAAGAATGAGAGAAACCTTCTGCTTCTTTCACGACCACTCTATCGAGTGTTGAAATCATATTTTGACGAGCCTTCAAGGTTTTTGTTAAGCGCTGATTAGCCGCAATCAAGCCATCATCTTGTCGGAGTTTATCGGCTTTTTCATTCAACAATTTTATGCGTTCTTTCATGGCACTATCCTGTGCACGCAAATGCGTAAGCTCTTGATTCTTACTTTCAAGGTATGAAGCCAGACCAAAGGACAAACCCACCATCATAATTATCACAACGATAGGTAGAGCAATTATCTGCTCTAAAGGCAGTTTGACTTTTGGCGGCTTAAACGCATCGGTAAAAAGATTTACTTGCTGCATTAGAACGACCCTTCTTTTGATGCTGAGCCCATGGCCGCTAAACCATTAATGTCATCTTGAGTCGTTTTGTGCGACTCGCCAAAGCAAACTGACATATCGAAAACTTTTACTTGCGCTGAAATACTCCCTCCTAACATGTTGGCCAAGGGCAATTGTGGCGTAGGACCAATTAAATATAATATTTGGGGTGGGACTTGCGCCATTTGGCTATCAAAATAGTCAAATGATCGTTGAATTTCTAAGGCAAGATGTTGGATAACATTATCTTGTTGCTCAACATTATTTAATGCTTCTAAGGAGAAATCGAAATGTCGGGAGAAATATAAGGTATTGTTTTTAATTAATACGATCATTCCATTTCCCGCGCGTAAATACAGCAGAGCAGCGGTTTGATTCTCATGCTCAACCATTTTCGATGCAATATTTCTTATAGCTAAATCCACAATATCGATAGTTAGTAAGGTTAATCCTGCATCATCAATGATGTTTACTAGATTCTGAATAATCGGTTTACGTGAGCTAACCACGCTGACCTGCTCTGCGCGACCTCTTAAGGCATCAGAAGGAAATTCAAAAACATCAATGACGGCTTCATCGATGGGATAATCTAGCAGGTCTTTCACTTTCCAGCGCACGGCATCTGCCAATTCAGCATCTTCAACCTGTGGTTTCTCAACAGGAAATATTTTGTATTGGGATGACGATAAGACTACATGGCATGCTAACCCACCTAAGTTATTTTCTGACACCCAGTTTTTAATGTTTTCTAAATATTCCGACTTGCTACATTTTTTCGAGAAACAGGCTGTTATCTTAAGCTGCCCTTCACTATCAGGCTTTGCGACTGCCAATGACAAACCTTGTTCAGATATTTCTAAACCAAGGACATCGGCACGAGATTTCTTTTTTAAGAATGAGAACAAAATTCACCTGACTATAGATTACGACTTCATGTTTAAACCACATTTTCAGAATAGTTCAGTAAGTTACTGTTTGCAAAAAACATTTTATATATATAAAAAAACCGGCTTAAGCCGGTTTTTTCTAGCTCTGTTTCAATACACCTTATTGACGAACACCTTCTATATTTAGCTCAATCTGCACGATTGTCGATGCTGGGCCAAGATCATAGGTAATGCCATAGTCGGATAATTTCAAATCTGTTTTGCCTGTAAAACCCACTCGATAACCACCCCAAGGATCTTTCCCTTCACCTATCTTTTGGACAGGAAAGCTGATTTCTTTCGTCACGCCATGCAAGGTAAAGTCTCCGATCACGACGGCATTATTAGGGCCAGCAACCTCAAATTTTTTACTAACAAAACTGGCCTCTGGGAACTTACTGACATTTAAAAAATCGTCGCCTCTTAAATGTTTATCTCTCTCTGCGTGATTAGAATCAATGCTCGCGGTATTGATCGTGACGTTTATCGCCGAACTTTCCGGCTTTTCAGCATCATACTCAAACTCACCATCAAATTGATTAAACCGACCCAGTAACCAACTGTAACCTAAATGCTTTATCTTGAATGTGATAAAAGCATGCATCCCTTTAACGTCAACTTTGTATTTAGCTGCCTGGACAGAGCCACTGGCACATACCAACACAACCATTAAAAACAAACAGATTTTCTTCATATTAATCTTCCCCTTTTGTTATTTTAGAAGGCTTCAGCATATTTTTTAAGACATCATCTTTATCAAAAAAATGATGTTTTAACGCGGCCAGCGCATGACACGCTACCATTATTATCAAGCTCCACGCCAGATAAAAATGCCATTCACCAGCAAGATCTTCTTGATTTTCAATTTCTAAGGGCAAGGCAGGTATGTCTAGAATTGAAAATAAAGATACGTCCCGTTGACCCGCTGTCGCGATCAAATAACCGGTGATACAAATAAATGTTATTAGGCAATACAGCAATATATGCACGGCATTAGCCAGCCGCCTCTCTAACGTTACATCTAACATGCCAGACGCATATGTGTTCACGCCCATTTGACATTTAAAACGCCAGAAGACTCGCACCACCAGCAGTAAGAATAAACATAATCCTAAACTTTTATGCAGCGCGGTTGAGCTTCGGTACCAGGGATCGTAATAGGTAAGATCTACCATATAAAGCCCCAAACCAAAAAGAAAAAATATGATGAAAGCCATCACCCAATGAAGCGCGATAGAAAAAAGATCATATTGTTTCTCATCATTTTTATGCATAGTTTTCAAACGTAAATGAATCTTATACTTGAATACAAGAAAGCCTCAATAAATGAGGCTCCTGATGGTATTAACTAAATAATAGACGATGGTATCAATCCTAAAACGGGATATCATCATCGAAATCATCTGTCACTGGCGCCATATTACGCTGCGGCTGAGGCGGCGTTTGTTGTGGTGCATATTGCTGCCCTCTTGCTGGAGGAGCTTGGGTGTTTTTTGGCTGCTGAGGGGCATTATAGTTTTGCTGATAAGGCTGCTGAGGCGCTTGATCGTATGCTGGCGCATTATTTTGCGGGGCATATCCGGCGTTATTCTGAGGCTGATCATATGAACCCGAATTAGGCTTGCTATCAAGCATTTGTAATTCGTTGGCGACGATCTCAGTCGTATAACGCTCTTGACCACTTTGATCCTGCCACTTACGCGTTTGCAATTTACCTTCGATATAAACTTTAGAGCCTTTTTTCAAATAGTCTTTTGCAATTTCCGCTAAACGGTTAAACATGACAACTCTATGCCATTCCGTTTTTGGCACCATCTGACCGGTATTTTTATCTTTATAACTTTCATCGGTAGCAATATTCAAGTTGGTCACTGCAGACCCTTGCTGAGTCATTCTTGCATCGGGATCTGCGCCCAAATTTCCGATTAATATAACTTTATTGATGCCTCTAGCCATTACTTCACCCTCTTATCTTCTTTTGCCGTATATAATTTATCTTCACAAGCTCAATGTTAAGCTAATGGTTTGTGGACCACTTTTATTATCGAATTAAACGAATCGAAATGAATTGTCTCATGACTATCGATAGCATGCCATTACATCATCTAATTGTTGCTGATTAAGCTCTGATTTATGTACTTTTAAATAAGCGACCCGATCATCAATTATCAGCACAACTTCTTCTACACCCGCAATATTGCTTAGCGCAGTACTAATTTCGACTTTATTAGACTCAGTCATTTTTGAAAACAACAAAGTCATACCCGTTTCATTGGTAGGATTTTGCATCAGGCGCGCGATGGATAACCATATTAAAGCAATACAGGCAACCAATAGATATACGCCTATCTCATGATAGCGACTTAATAACCAGCCGCCGGTTACACCACCAACAAAAGCACCGAGAAACTGCGCAGTTGAATAAACCCCCATAGCAGTACCTTTACTCGCAGCTGGAGCCAACTTGCTAACCAGTGAAGGAAGACTGGCTTCCAACAAATTAAATGCCATAAAGTAAAAAAACAAACTACCCCAAAAATAAGATAAGCGTTCTTGAGTAAAGATAAAACTAAAAGCAGAGAGCATTAAGAGACTAATTGCAAATAGAAAGGTTCGTTTCATCTGCTGCTTCTTTTCACCATAAATAATGAAAGGAATCATGGCAAAAAATGACAGCAACATCACGGTAAGATAAACCAACCAATGCTCTTCTCCTGGCAAATTTAATTTTTGCTGCAAGGTAATCGGAACAGCAATAAATACTGCTGTAAGACACAAATGAAGCGCAAAGATACCAATATCGAGCTTAATTAACTCTGGATTTTTTAGTACATCTACAATTTGATCTTTGAAAATTCGCGTATTTCGGTCTTTCGTCAGTGCTAGTGGCGTAGGTACAAGAAAATATAAACAAGCCATGCCCAATAAGGCGAATATAGCAGTCAACCAAAAGATTCCCTGCAAGCCATAACTTGCCGCTACGATAGGCCCAATAATAAGCGCTCCTGTAAATGACACCCCTATCGACATCCCAATCATCGCCATTGCTTTGGTTCTACTTTCGAAGCTGGTCAGATCACTTAACAGTGCCATTAAGACACTGGCTATCGCACCTGCACCCTGAAGAAACCTCCCTAAAATGACACCATAGATATTTTCAGAACTAGCTGCTAAAACACTGCCCAAGAAAAAAATAATTAAGCCAATAAATATAAGCTTCTTTCGGCCATATTTATCTGACAGAGAACCGAAGGGAATCTGGAATATCGCCTGACTTAAGCCATACGCACCGATTGCTAAGCCTATTAGTATCTCATTCGCATGCTCGAGAGTTTGTCCGTAAATAACAAACACGGGCAGCACCATGAATAGCCCCAGCATGCGACTAGCATAAAGTAAACCCAAAGAGAACACTGCACGGCGTTCACTGGCAATCATGATTAATTCCTGTCATCTCAAATATAATGCCTTATTTAAAAGCCACGCATTCTATCACCATGAGTGACTTCAAGGAATCCATGCTTAAGTCTAATCAGCCATTCCTCTTCTGTGAGATGTAGGTATAATTGCCTGTTTTATTCTCTGACTGGAAGATTAATGGATACCATCATAGTTCGTGGCGCCAAAACACATAATCTCAAAAATATCGACCTAGACATCCCTAGAGACAAACTCATCGTTATTACTGGCTTATCCGGCTCCGGGAAATCGTCTCTCGCTTTTGATACGCTGTATGCAGAAGGTCAACGACGCTACGTTGAGTCCTTGTCGACTTATGCCAGACAATTTCTTTCCATGATGGATAAACCGGAGGTTGACCACATAGAAGGTCTTTCTCCCGCAATTTCAATCGAACAAAAATCAACGTCACATAATCCACGCTCCACCGTCGGAACAATTACTGAAATTTACGATTATTTGCGCCTTTTGTTTGCCAGAGCTGGCGAACCTCGCTGCCCGGAACACAATATTACACTTGATGCTCAAATCATTAGTCAAATGGTCGACAAAGTCATGGAGCTTGAAGAAGGCACCAGGCTAATGATGCTCGCGCCCATCGTCGAGAATAGAAAGGGAGAGCATCTACATGTCTTTCAAAATCTGATTAGCCAAGGTTTTATAAGAGCAAGGATAGATGGCATTATTACGGATCTGGATGACACACCTAAACTTGAGAAAACAAAGAAGCACACCATCGAGGTTGTAGTCGACCGCTTCAAGGTTCGCACTGATATTCAACAACGAATTGCTGAGTCGTTTGAAACCTGCCTAACTCTGACTGATGGCATCGCTGTCATCGCAGAAATGGACGAAAACCCTTCAAAGAAAGAGCTCATATTTTCTTCTAAGTTTGCATGCGCTGTGTGCGGATATGCTATCAATGAACTCGAACCCCGGATGTTCTCCTTTAACAATCCGGCAGGAGCCTGCCCTTGTTGTGATGGTTTAGGCGTTAAACAATTTTTTGACCCATCCCGAATCATCCATAATCCCAGCCTGACACTTGCTGAAGGTGCAATTCGTGGCTGGGACCGACGAAGTATTTATTATTTTCAACTGTTAACTAGCCTGGCAAACCATTTCAATATCGATATTGACACACCTTATGAGTTGCTCCCCGAAGAGTTTCAACAGTGCATCCTTTATGGAACAGGCGCCACTGAAATCTCATTTAATTATGTTAATAGTCGGGGCGACACCGTCCAAAGATCACACCCTTTTGAAGGCGTCATTCCTAATATCGAAAGGCGTTACCACGAAACTGATTCAAATATGGTGAGAGACGAGCTGGCGAAATACTTAAATAACCAGCCTTGCCCTGACTGTAGTGGTACACGTCTAAAAGAAGCATCACGACATGTTTTCATTGATGATCAAACCTTACCGGAACTTGCTCAGTTACCTATTGGCGATGCTCTTGACTACTTTAACAATCTACATTTGACCGGCAAAAGAGGTGAAATAGCTGACAAAGTCATTAAGGAGATTAGATTAAGATTGGAGTTTTTAGTAAATGTTGGTTTGGATTATTTAAGTTTAGAGCGAAGTGCGGATACCCTTTCAGGCGGAGAAGCACAACGAATAAGACTTGCCAGTCAAATAGGTGCAGGACTCGTTGGAGTGATGTACATACTCGATGAACCATCTATCGGACTTCATCAAAGAGATAATGACAGACTCCTTGCAACATTGACTCACTTAAGAGATATCGGAAATACAGTGATCGTTGTTGAACACGACGAAGATGCTATTCGCCTAGCTGATCATGTCATCGATATAGGGCCCGGTGCTGGCGTTCATGGTGGTGAAATTATTGCAGAAGGTACACCTAGTGACATTATGGAAAACCCAAATTCGTTAACAGGTCAGTACTTATCTGGCAGAAAAATGATTGAATACAACAAGATCAGGCATGTTAATGATTTATCAAAACAACTTACTTTACATGGTGCAACCGGCAATAACCACAACAACGTCACCTTAAATATACCCGT
>JBFJZQ010000116.1:0-9230 GCA_041622015.1 Oleiphilaceae bacterium | reverse complement strand
TTTGGTCAGCGTGCTAGGGGTATGGGGTTTGATGCCATTCAAAACTACCTTGCATGGAAGAGGTTTGATGGTTTGAGCAACGCCTTGGCTGACTGCAAAAATCTGGTGCATTTTTTTTAAGGGCTTACTGTTACGCTTTAATCCATGAGCGGTTGCTATAAGCTTGATGTCTTTATTGATAAACGTTTTTAGTGTAGATAAAAGTGCTGCGGCTTTATGACCGTGGGCGTGAATGATATCAGGACGACAAGACTTGATAACTTTGAGTATGTTGGCTAATAAGAAGATATTTCTACGACTACGGTTCATATTTACGGGGTAATGAGTCACACCATCAATAAACAGTGACTCAAAACAGTCAGCGGCAATGATGCTGATTTCAGTATTGGGGATTTTACTTAATGATTCTGCCTGATCTGCTGTTTGACGTTCCATGCCGCCAATAGTTGGCCCGCTTGATGCCAGAATGAGCATAACTTTCATAATAATCACTGTGCCAAACGAATAAATGATATTGACGCAAGACTTGAATTATCAAAAGCCTTGATGAATGAGGCTGATTTTAACATAGCAATCAACTAAACTTAGATTCTTTTTCTAGTGATGGTTTTCTAATGGATGCATTCAAAGCCAAGCTTGTTATTTGGGCCTTAAAATTACTTGCTTGTTTAAGTTTGAAAAATGCTCAACGTTTAGGTGCATGGATAGGTCGAATTTTATGGTGGGGCGACTCTCGTTCAACACGTGTCACGATAGAAAATATTCAACTTTGTTACCCGCATTTATCCCATGAAGAGCAACAAGCACTAATCAAAAAAAGCCTTCTGGAAACAGGTAAACTATTTTCAGAATTTGGCGTGGTCTGGGAATGGCCGACCGAAAAAACGCTTGGTTTGATTAAATCTGTTGAAGGCAAAGAGCATCTGGATGCCATTTTTGAAAAAGAGAAAGGCGCTATTGTCTTAGCGCCTCATCATGGGAACTGGGAAATGGTGGGTTTATATCTATCGACTCTGCGACCGATGGCCGCACTGTATAAACCACCAAAAATTAAAGCATTGGAAGACTACATGTCTTCTGTCAGAGGACGTCATGGCTCAGAGTTAGTGCCGACCAATAAACGTGGTGTTGTTCGGCTTTTTTCGATTCTTTCAAAGCAGGGCATGGTGGGAATATTGCCGGATCAAGTTCCCGGTGGAACCGGCGGAATGTTTGCGCCCTTTATGGGGGTCGAGGCCAACACCGTCAAACTGGTGTCGCGTTTAATAGATAGAACCAAATGCGAAGTTGTCAGTTTATGTGCCATACGTCGACCCAATGGCGAAGGCTTCGATATGGTATTCAAACCAGCTGACCCAGAAATTTATAGTGATGATCTGCCCACATCTATTGCCGCGTTAAACCGCTCAATTGAAGCCTGTTTAGAAAGTCATCCTGAGCAATATCAATGGGAATACAAGCGTTTCAAAGGCGCTGAACATAATGGCAAGAAGGTGTATCAGTCCTGATGGAAACAGTCAATATTGTTTGTTTGAAGTGGGGGGATGTTTATTCACCAGATTATGTAAACAATCTCTATTCAATGATAAAGCGTAATATTACTTTGCCCTTTCGTTTTATTTGTCTGACCGAAAACAGCCAAGATATTCGCTCCGAAGTTGAAATATGGCCTTTACCCGAATTTGAGGAACCGCCTTTGAAGTATGCAAGGGTTTGTCCATGCTGGCGTAAACTGGCCTTATTTAAAAAAGGCTTGGCGGATATTCAAGGCAAAGTATTGTTTTTGGATTTGGATGTGGTGGTGATGAACAATATCGATGGCTTCTTTTCTTATTCGAATAAGCTAGCCATCATTGAAAACTGGTATCAGCCAGGGCGTTTAATTGGTCAGGCTTCGGCTATTTGTTTTGAATCGGGCCAAGAAGAGTTTCTACTGCAGAATTACTTAGACGACCCAATTCGCGTTCTCAAGAGATATCGAACTGAACAGGCTTATATCACCGGTCATTTAGGTAAAGACGGCTTTGATTATTTCCCGGAAAATTGGTGTATTAGTTTTAAAATGCATTGTATGCCAAGTGGTATTGCACGGTTTTTTTCTGCAAAAGTGACTGAACCAAAGGATGCTAAAATTGTAGTGTTTCATGGCAGGCCCAACCCACCTGACGCGATTAAAGGGTCGTGGGGTAAGGCTTTACCCTGGTATAAACGTTGGTATAAACGCATCAAACCAACACCCTGGGTTGCTGAACATTGGAGGTAGTTGTTTAGCAGAAGTTCTGAATTGGTTTAAAGTTTATATCCCTTCATAAATGCATCCCAATCTTTATCATCCCAACGAATATCAAAACGCCCCCGCTCTTTTTCAAAACTCCGCTTTAGACGGTTTAACGTGGCTTGCTGCCATTTTGCATGGGGTGTAAGTATTTGGGCGCGGTCGAAATCAATTAGCCAGAATTTTCCCTGATTGTCTTGAAGGATATTTTGAATATTCATATCAGCATGAAACACGCCTAGCTGATGAAATTTAGCAATGACACTACCAAGTTCCTGAAAAAACTCTTTAGCTTGAGTATGTTGTAATACCTGAACCAAATCTTGAGCGCTGGGGATTTTATGTGTCAGCAAATCAGCTTCATAGAATAGACCATGTTTAATTACTTGAGTTGCCGCAGGTTTTGGGACGGGTAGCTTTTTCTCTAGAAGCTTTGTGAGAATATCAAACTCCGCTATTGAACGTGTGTTCTTCATACCGGTGAAAATATAACGGTCATGGCTAAGATGGCGTATGAATCCACCACGCAAGTAATGCCTCAAGACTAACTCATGATCTTTATGCTTGAGAAACCAAGTTGTACCTCTGCCACTTTCTTGACCAGTGATCGCGTTTTTTTCTTTCCAATAATCGGCTTCAAAAATAGAAGAGGACATTTCTTCAAAACAAGAACGGTCATATTGCCAAAAATAATGTCCTTCTTGTTTGTTGAGTACTTCCATCATGATGAACCTTTATAAAAATAATATTGCTTAGCGCAGCGTTTTATTGGCAATGACTTGGTCATACAGCGCTAAGGTTGTTTTGCACATTAAATCAAGTGAAAAACGTTGCTCAATATGATGACGCGAAGTGTTCATAATAGCCTGTTTTCTTGATTGGTTTTCTTCCCGACACAATTCTATTGCATTACGCATAGACTGCGCCATAGCTTCGCTATCAGAAACCTTACACATCAGATGCTGTTGTTGTGGTGCAATGGTTTCTAGGCTACCGCCATGTTTTGTGGCAATCACCAAGCATTTCATGGCCTGCGCTTCACACGCTACGCGTCCAAACGCTTCTGGATCTGTCGATGCTGAAACCACTATATCGGCAAGCGAGTAGGCCGCTGGCATATCATTGCAGCCACCTACAAGCTTTACTTGTGTTTCCAATTTATGTTCTCGAATTAAGTTATTCAGCTCGTTTACGTAATGATCTTTGCCTTTGTTATCGCCCACCAAGATGCAGGTGATATTTTCCATCGGAATATTTGCTAGCGCCTCAATCAGTTGAACTTGCCCCTTCCAGCGAGTAATTCTACCTGGAAGCATAATGACCAAGTCATTTTCAGGAATATTCCAGCGTAATCTAAGTTGAGCGGTTCGCTCTAGTGATACATTATCGGGGTTGAATTTATCTGTATCTATCCCGCGATGAATCACCTTTATTTTATGCTGGTGTGTAGAATTGAGCAGAAAGTCAGAGTAGGTGTATTTTATATGTTCAGCAATAAAGTTAGATACGGCGATGGTTATATCGCTTCTTAACATGATGCTGTTATACCACCGCTTTATACGGCTGTGGTGACCGTAGGTTCCATGAAAAGTGGTTATATAAGGTGTTTTAGTGGATCTGGCAGCCCAATAGCAGCTCCATGCAGGTGCGCGAGATCGGGCATGTATTACATCAATGTTTTCTTTGTGAATCAGCTGCTTAAGTGTTTGAGCATTTTTCCAAATAACAAAAGGGTTTTTACTGTCAACCGGCAAATTAATGTGTCTGGCACCTATTGCATCTAGTTGCGAAACCATTTGGCCGCCAGCAGATATAATAATGGCTTTACGATCAGCTGTAACGAGTGCCTTTGCTATATCAATGGTGCCTGTCTCCACACCACCAGATACTAAAGAAGGTAGTACTTGCATGACGCACAAGTGTTTAGTTGGTTTCACTTTTTGCAAGGTCCTTTAATCGTTTAAGTAGCCAAAGCGCAGCCCGTTCAGCTTCCCAAAGTGGCGGTGAGTGTGTAAGCCGTTCCATGCTATCCATTTTGCCTTTTTCTTGCTGCCATGACTTGAAGCTTGCCACCTGGCCTTCGTTTATTAGTTCTCGAATTTGTTTAGCGATGCGAGAAGGTTTGCCTTTCCTGCTTAAAGTCATATCGAATACTGCTGTTTTTGCTCCCGCTGTGAGCGATTCGAAAACCATCGACATACTATCTGGGGTCACCCAAGTAACAGCACTTTGTTTTAAAACTGTATTCAATGCACCAAAGTTATCATCAGAATATGAATATAGCTTTAGATTTGTTAGGGCTAGTTTTTGTAAGTTTGGAATGAACGAAGTCGGTGTGCGTGGGGAGTCGCTTAAATGCCAAACCTTGAGAGTATTGCTTTCGCAAATTTGTTGGATACTGCTAATCAATTGTGTCTCATCAAAGATAAAATGCTTTGAAGGGCCGCCGATTAGCATAATATGTTTATTTCTATTTGGTTGTTCTGCCATTGCGCTTGCAGGGGTAATTTTATTAAGTGCTCCTAAGGTGCAGAGGACTTTTTGGCTGTCTTCTAAGCCATCATGTTTTGGGCAAATAACAGTATTAAACAAGACGCTTGGTAAACTTGGTTTCATGATAAGCGTGGTGAATGCTTTAAACTTAAGGCCGGCTATGAGTACGCTTAAATGTGTTCGATGCCCTGCGCCTAAAATTAAATCGGGTGCTGTTTGGTGTTTCAGAAACTCTGGAATATAGAGAATATGCTGAAGATTGAGTTTATTCTGAGTGACATTAAACCAATTGACCTCACATTTTTGGTGACATGAAAGTCGGTTGACCAAACCTTCAAGTTGGCTAAGATGTCCGGGGCGTGCATCATGAAAGACCCAAATGTTCAGCTCGCTTGAGCAGGGTGCAGTGTTACTTTGGTGGTTTGAACTTGTCATCTTGGATTATACTGCGCCTTTCTATTTAAAGTTGCTGCTTATGTTTCGTTTAGTGTACACAATTCTCTTTACTCTCTGTATGCCTTTTGTTTTTTTGAAGTTGCTGTGGAGAGGATATAAAGCGCCTGAATACCGCGATAGAAAACTCGAACGGTTTGGCTTTTTTAAAGCACCGAAGATAAAAGATAGTATTTGGGTGCATGCTGTTTCCGTTGGCGAGGTACTGGCAGCGGAACCGATCATTCGTGAGATTCAAAAGCGTTATCCTGGAAAGGAGGTAGTCGTGACGAGCATGACGCCGACAAGCTCTGCTTTAATTCAAAAGTTATTTGGCGGTTCGGTATTTCATGTTTATGCACCTTATGATTTGCCTTGGCTGGTCGATGCTTTTTTACGACGCGTTAATCCCGAGTTTTTGATTATTATGGAAACTGAACTCTGGCCCAATACCATTCATAGAACGAGGCTACGAGGTTGCCCTGTGGTGCTAGCGAATGCGCGATTGTCCGAGCGCTCAGCAAGAGGATATCGACGCTTAAAACCCGCAGTGGGTTGGATGTTGAATGAATTGTGTCTGGTTATTTGCCAGCATCAAAATGATGCTATGCGTTTTGCATCTTTGGGTATTGATGAAAATAAAATATCGGTAACCGGGAGTGTTAAATATGACCTCGATATTAGTGAGTCGCACCTGATCAAAGGTGCCGCTCATAAGCAAGCATTAAGTCCTGATCAAATTATTTGGATTGCTGCCAGTACGCATGAAGGAGAAGATGCAAGGCTTCTAAATATTCATAGAGCGTTGCGCAAGGTGTTTCCAGAAGCAGTATTAGTCTTAGTACCAAGGCACCCTGAACGCTTCGAGGGTGTTTATCAATTAGCACTGAATCAGAAATTCAAAACCTATCGGCGTTCTGAATGTAAGTTCATGCCCG
This sequence comes from Oleiphilaceae bacterium, assembly GCA_041622015.1. Classification (GTDB taxonomy): domain Bacteria; phylum Pseudomonadota; class Gammaproteobacteria; order Pseudomonadales; family Oleiphilaceae; genus PZPK01. The sequence goes on along the minus strand of JBFJZQ010000116.1, from coordinate 3,092 downwards.
CAGATTCTGAAGTGTTTGTGGTTGATGCCATGGGCGAGTTATTAGACTTTTATGCTGCGGCATCGATTGCATTTATTGGTGGCTCTTTAGTCGAAGTAGGTGGGCACAATCCGATAGAGCCGGGTGCTTTAGGTTTGCCTATTATTATGGGGCCTTATGTGTTTAATTTCGAGGCTATTTGCCAGAAACTGGTATCTGTGGGTGGTTTGTATCTAGCTGAGGATGATGAATCTTTGCAGGCTTGTTTGCTCTCATTAATGAGCGATCCCGAAAAGGCTCGGGCAATGGGGCAGGCCGCACTTAAAGAGATTGAGGCCAGTAAAGGTGCGGTGATAAGAGTCGCTGATGCGCTGACGCCATTGTTGGATCAATCGCATCAAGACAGAGTCGGTTAATTATTTGCTAGGTGTGATTTTCTATACACTAACCACTTGTTAAGGCTTTCGATGTCGGCAATGTTTAAGGTGCCGGCGGAGCGTTTGATGCGTAAATTACTTTCAACAAAATCAAAACGGGCGTTAGCGTAATCGCGTAATGCAGTGAAGTAGTTTCGCTCTGCATCCAGAACTTCAACAATATTTCGTGTGCCTACATTATAGCCTTCACGGGTTGCTTCAAGTGCGCTTTGTCGTGAAATGATGTTTTGCTGCAATGATTCCACCGTCTGAATGTTGGTTTTAAGGTTAATGTATTCTGTTCTGACTTCAATCTTGGCTTGTCGCTGTGCTGAGCTTAACTCTTGTCGTGCTTGCTCAACAGCATGTCTTGCTTTTCGTACGCTAGCTTGGGTAGCACCACCGGAGTAAAGCGGCACATTTAAGGTTAACGCAATGTTTGTACTTTTAGGGTCGTTATTGTTAAAGCTAGAATTAGAAAAGTCATTATTGATGTAGCCCGCTTCAAGATTTAGCGTTGGGTAGTGGCCACTTCGATTAGATTTGAGGTTGGCCTGAACGCTTTTTAATTGAAACTCTTTAATTTTGATGTCCAGGTTGTTTTGAAATGCAGATTCAGCCCATTTTTCGGCTGTTGTACTTTCATCCATTGCAATCGGGAACTCTGATTTCAAAGTCGCTAGCTCGGTGGAATATTCACCGGTAATTCGCGATAAATTTTCACGTGCAATGGTCAAATCACCTTCACTTCGGATGCGTAAAGTTTGTGACGCGTCATAACTTGCTTTTGCTTCATGAACATCGGTAATGGCAATTAAACCCACATCAAATTGCTCTTTTGCTTGTTCATATTGGCGTTTGACGGCCGCTTCTTGCGACTTGGCAGAGCGTAAGTTTTCTTCTGTTCGCAGTACGCCAAAATAAGCGCTGGATACTTCAAGAATAAGGTTTTGCTGTGCGGCAAGATATTCAGTTTCAGCGCGAAGCGTGTTTTGCTCTGCGGCTGAAACATTGTACCAGGCGCTAAAATTAATCAGTGGCTGAGATAAACCTACTTGGTAAGTTTGTGTTTTGAAACTGTCATCAGCTTGAGCTTTATTATTTGTATCTGTGTGTTCAATGCTTGCAGAAGCATTGATAGAAGGAAGTAGGTTTGAAAACTCAATATTTTCGCCTTCACGTTCTGCAAGATAAGCAGACTTCGCTGCAAATATATCTGCATCGTAATTTTCTGCTTTTTGATAAAGGCTTAATAGATCCGCTCCCATTGTTAAGGCAGGAAATGCAGCTAAAGTCATTACGCTAGAAAAAAGCAGTTTAGGAAGTCGCTTCATAGTACCCTCAAAATATTCAATCAAATAGGATGGCTTGCAAACAGTGAAGGCTATTAAGCTGCCTTCTAGGTTGTCGCATTATGGACAATAAGTAAGGGGAACTCTAGACTTAGTCGATAATTTACAAATTGCTTACCTTTAATTTTGTTCGCCATTGAAGGTGAAATTTAAAGTGTTTATTAGCAAAAAAGTCACCATGTTAGAGGTTTTTATGGGAGAAATACGTCAGCAATTTGGCCAAGATGATTGTGAGTTAATTGCTCGAAGAGCCAGCTTTAAAGGCTTTTTCAGGATAGATAGTTATGAGTTGCGCCATAAGCTATTTGAGGGTGGTTGGAGTGATGTCATGCAACGCGAAATATTTGTTCGCGCTGATGCAACCTGTGTGCTGCCTTATGACCCAGTGGAAGGGACTGTTGTTCTCTTGGAACAGTTTAGGGCGCCGGTTATTGGGCAAAATCAGTCACCTTGGCTGATTGAGCTTGTTGCTGGTATGAATGAAGAAGGTGAAATGCCACCGGAAGTGGCAACTCGAGAAGCAAAGGAAGAAGCAAATCTGGAGCTTCTTGAGTTAGAACCTATATTGGAATATTTAGTTTCTCCGGGCGGCTCAACCGAAAAAGTTTATTTGTATTGTGCTAAGGTAAATAGTTTGGGTGTAGGCGGTATCCATGGCTTAGCGGAAGAGAATGAGGATATCAAGGTGCATGTGGTTAAGCTGGACTCAGCTCTAGAGATGCTCAGTTCAGGCCAGATCAATAATGCAGCTGCGATTATTTCACTCCAGTGGTTGGCTTTAAATAAAGTAAGACTAGATGCCAAGTGGAAGTCTTAAAGATATAGAGTAATGCTATGAGAAAACGCTACGTGCCTGACTTGGTGCAGATAGGGGCTTTATATGAAACTAACTATAGCCGGCTATTAAAACTCATTAAAATTATGGGGGATAGCAATTGTATGAAGTTCAGTCTTCATAATGGCGCTGCTTATATTGGCGCAGTGAAAATTGAGCTAATCGAAACGGGCCGTTATACCGATACTTTTTTATTGGAACAGACGGCTGCAGTGGGGAAGTGGGTGAATAACCCAAAAATGCTAGTCCGTTTGTATCATGATGCCCTGGTCGCTGAAGTGATTGGTAAACACGGACGTCAAGCAGCAGAAGGCGTCAATAAATATCCAAACCATAAAATGCATTTGCCAGATGAGAAAAATCAGCTGAACTTGTTTCTAGCCGAGTGGTTAAATTTCTGTATTACTTATGGTTATTGCGAAGCGAGTCCGTTTTCTGCAAATAATTTGTGAGTGTATTATCAAAACACACGCTAGATAGACGATACTATAGGGTGTTTGATGCTTCGAT
>JBFJZQ010000115.1:0-9581 GCA_041622015.1 Oleiphilaceae bacterium | reverse complement strand
GATGGCAGAACTTCATCAAGAACAGGAATATGTGAAACACCATATTCAAAAAATATCTGCTTTTTTCAAGTCGATGGAGAACTTTGCTCAAGCCCTTGAAAAATCAGGTCACCATGTTTTGCACTTAAGTTTGGATGACACAGCAGAATTTTCTAGCCTGAATGATCTTTTACTAGCTTTATGCGCTCAATTTACATGTACCCAGTTAGACTATCAACGGCCTGATGAGTTTCGTTTAACCGAGCAGCTAAGGTCTTTACAGAATTCTTCTAGCAAAGAGAAATCTCAATCCATCAAAGTCAACGAAGTAGATACTGAACATTTCATTTTACCTTTTGAAGAACTACCCGATTACTTCAAGAGCAATAAGCATGTTCGTATGGAAAACTTTTATCGAAAAATGCGCCAACGCTATAAGGTACTCATGGAAGATGATCAGCCCATGGGTGGCCAATGGAATTATGATGCCGACAATAGAAATACCTTCAAGCAAGAAGACCTAGCAAACATACCCGAACCACTGGTCTTCGCCAACGATGTGTCGGCAATATTAGATCGAATCAAGCGTCATGACCTCAACCATTTTGGTCAACCGGAAACATCCTTACGCTGGCCTTGCAATCGCCAACAAGCGCGCGAAATTCTGCATCACTTTTGTAGCGTGTGTCTGAAAGATTTTGGCCGTTTTCAGGATGCAATGACTGAACATTCGGACCATGCATGGAGCTTATACCATTCGCGCCTAAGCTTTGCCTTGAATACCAAAATGCTCCATCCCTTAGATGTGATTGAAGCCGCCATTGAACGCTTCCATAAAGCCAAAGGAGACATCAGCTTGTCTCAAATTGAAGGCTTTGTGAGACAAATACTGGGCTGGAGGGAGTATGTGCGCGGGATGTATTGGGTCAATATGCCCGAGATGTCCCAATCTAATGCGCTTAATGCTCACGAAGCACTACCCTCCTGGTTTTGGGATGGGAATACCAAGATGAATTGCCTGAACAAGTCGATCACCCAATCGCTCGACTATGCTTATGCTCACCATATTCAGCGACTTATGCTGATCGGAAATTTCGCCTTACTTGCGGGATTGCATCCTGATGACGTCGATGCCTGGTATTTGGGTATTTATATTGATGCCATAGAATGGGTAGAACTACCCAATACTCGTGGCATGGCGCTTTCGGCCGATGGCGGTCTAATTGCCACTAAACCCTATGCCGCAAGTGGCAATTACATCAACAAAATGAGTGATCACTGTAAAAATTGTCATTATGCGTTGAAGAAGAAAACCGGTGAGCGCGCCTGCCCTTTCAATAGTTTATATTGGCATTTTATAGATCGCCATAAAGACAATTTTAAAAAAAATCCGCGTATGGCCTTTCCCTATAGAACCTGGCAAAAGATGGATGAGTCCAAACAAACCGCACTACTTAAACAAGCAGAACGCTATCTGAGTAATTTGGATGCGCTCTAATGATCCAATTTTTATCGCAGCGCGTAAGTAACTATATCAAACCCCATCAATTTTATTTGGATGATATGTTATGAAAGTTCATTTATGTTTTCGCTTTATGATCGGACTCATCAGTTTATTTCTTCTCCCCTCTTTGAGCTTTGCAAGTTGTGATGATTTACTAAACTTTGAGAGTAAAAAACTTCATTCCAAAGAAACCATTAACTTCTGTGAGCACTTCAAAGATAAAACCTTACTCATCGTAAATACCGCAAGCCAGTGTGGTTTTACCCCTCAGTTCAAAGAACTGGAAACGCTATACCAGAAATACAAAGACCAAGGTTTGGAAATTGTTGGGTTTCCATCGAATGATTTTAGACAGGAGTATCAATCTGAAGCAGAAACTGCCAGTGTCTGCTTTAAAAACTTTGGCGTTAGCTTTACTATGCTTGCACCCAGTTCAGTGAAAGGACAATCCAAGAACACTTTCTTTAAAGCCTTGTCTGAACGAACGGGCACAGAGCCGAATTGGAATTTCAATAAATATTTCATCAGCCAAGACCACACAGCTATTGAGCATTTTGGCTCAAGTGCACAACCACTCAACGGCACATTAGAACAACTCATCGCGAAATCGATCAACAGCCAGTAGGAAGGAACCTATTATGTTTGAAAAACTCATCAGCCTCAAAAGCCCGCTCAGTCAATGCGGTGTCGTCGAATCTGTCGGCAGTGACCAATACCTTGCTTATGAACTTGATAAAGATGGCAATATTGTGAAGCGTGCGCCGCATAGTTTTAAAAGTCTTGCTCAGGCAAAGAGCTGGCTAAGAAAACAAGGCGTTCATACGATCTCTTTGCGCCAAACCCCTGCCTATTTTGAGATGATCGGGCTAAACGCCTGATCATCTATTTCACTGAATAAGCACGAATATGAAACTTATTCTAAATACCGATGGTTTAGTTGAATATTATGCTGACTTCTTCAAACCAGATGAAGCTGAATACTTCTTCAATGCACTTAGAAATGAAATTGACTGGCAAGCAGACCAACTAATCATGTATGGCAAGCAGATCATTACTAAACGCAAAGTCGCTTGGTACGGTGATCAGGAATTTGACTATCGTTACTCCAATACGACAAAAACAGCACTTCCTTGGACACCTGCCTTAAGCACCATCAAAGAAAAACTACAAAGCCTAACCGGCATTCGTTATAACTCATGTTTATTGAATCTTTACCACGACGGTAACGAAGGCATGGGTTGGCATAACGACAACGAGGTCATGATGAAAAAGCATGCGCCTATCGCTTCCATTAGTTTAGGTGCTGTACGACCCTTTATGTTTCGCCATATAAAATCTAAAGAACAACACAGCCTTGAATTAGAAAACGGCAGCCTATTATTAATGAAAGCGGAAACCCAAGATTACTGGAAGCACCAACTGCCTATCCGTAAGGGTATCAAATCACCTAGAATTAACCTCACCTTCAGGGAGTTTGATACACATTTTCAACCAAATAATCTTCTTTAGAAGCAAGTTTCTAAACGCTAAATTTTTAAATAAATACCCGCTTAAACGGAAACCTTACCAAACAACACAAAATAACATTTGATAATCATTATCATTTGATAAATAATATCACCACATCATTTAAGAGGTGCGTTATGTTAGTGTGTGTATGTAATGGGATTAGTGATAAACAAATCGATTCAGCGCTTGCCAATGGTTCATCGAACTTTAAAGAAATCAGATCTGAATTGGGCATCGGTAATTGTTGTGGCCAATGCGTATCCTTCGCCAAAGAGATGGTGAGCGATAAAATAACTGAAGTACAAGCAGCACTATCTTTTCACTTAGCCCAAGAAGTTCATTGTTAATCGCTTTTTTTCTCACTCTTCTTTAAAGATAACCTTCACTTTCATTTTTCTGCCCCCTATACTCGTTTTAAATAAAATAGGGGGTACATGATGAAAGGCGACAAACAGGTTATTCAATTCTTAAATACCATTCTTGGTAATGAACTCATTGCCATTAACCAATACTTTCTTCATGCCCGGATGTTCAAAAATTGGGGTTTAGACGAACTCAATGAGCATGAATATAAAAAGTCGATCAAAGACATGAAGCAAGCCGATCGCCTGATCGAGAGAATTCTCTTCTTAGAAGGCATTCCAAACTTGCAAAAGCTTGGCAAAATCATGATTGGTGAAGACACCAAAGAAATGCTCTCGTGCGATTTAAACCTTGAAACCGCCTCTATCATCGACCTGCGTGATGCCATTGTGTTTTGCGAGTCGATCTCTGACTTTGTTAGCCGAGACATCCTGCAAAAAATCCTCGCCGAAGAAGAAGAGTATTTAGATTGGCTAGAAACCCAATTAGCACTAATAGACAGTATTTCGATAGAAAACTATATGCAATCCATGATGCATTCATAAGGTAGAGGGGGAACAAAACATGAAAGGCAAAGCAAAGGTAATTCAAACCCTCAATGATCTACTTGCAGGCGAACTCACCGCGATTGATCAATACTTTATCCATTCTCGCATCTATGAAGACATGGGCCTAAGCAAATTGTATGAACGCTTAGACCACGAAAAAGCAGAAGAAACTGATCATGCAGATCAAATGATCAAACGTATTTTATTCTTAGAAGGCAAGCCAGATTTATCAAAACGCGACCCGTTAAATGTCGGCGATACCGTTGAACAAATGCTCAAGAACGATTTAGCCCTAGAATATTCTGTTATTAATAACCTCAAAGCCGCCATCGTCGTGTGTGAGCAAGAGCAAGATTTTGAAACCCGTGCCATGCTAGTTAAACAACTCGAAGATTCAGAAGAAGATCATGCCTATTGGTTAGAAAAACAACTGGGTTTGATTGGTAAGATTGGCTTGCAGAATTATCTTCAGTCGCAGATGTAAATACCTTACTTACTTCTATTGAAGATGCTGGTTTTGCCACCATCTTCAATCTTACACTCACGCCCAACTATTCCTAATAACAACTTCTCCATTCATTAATCATCTCTAACCCACCTTCCGGTCGCCTTATCACCAGCTTAAAAAAAGCTACATCAAATAGCAGCCACTTCGTAGCAACGTAATGCTTATCAGCTTGTTACTAGTCTGGATTTCTCAAACACTTTCAAACTAGCATCCAGACACCTGCAAACACCATCAAGGTATTTTCGGTTAATGTCAGAAGCCCTAGTGGTAAGTTAGTGTTAGTGTCACCGCCAACACAAGCACACTTTAGGTCACGCTTGTCGATATAGACGGCTTTGTTCCTTAGTAAAATGAAAAAATTACTTACTAAATGAAGAATTTTCTCTGGTAGTCTAGTAATACTGCACTCAACCAAAGAAATGAGTCCCATTGACATGGTTTAAGATATCATCCGTTTAAAGAGTCAATATTTATGCCAGATAGCCAGTGACACTGAAAATTTACTACATAGAATTGCACATTTTCTAGCGTTGATAATTTTAAAGTACAGGTTTTAAGTTCACCCCTCCGATGCTAATATTTTCAACGCCACCCCTGCCGCGGCCGTTCTGTTTTCTACGCCCAGTTTTGGAAAGATCATTTCAAGGTGCTTGTTAACGGTTCTTGGGCTCATGCTCAAAATTTCGGCGGCTTCTCGGTTACTTTTTCCGTTGGCAATCCAAAATAATACGTCAGATTCTCGTTCGGTTAAGTCTAACTTTGAACGCAACAATGCTGCTTCGGTGGGTCGGTTGCCATCAATCAGTTTGATTAACCAGTCACCATTACTATGCTGGCCGACAAAACGTAGGGCCAAAGGATAATCCAGCCCTGTGAGTGTTAATCCATCATCTAGCTTTCTGGTTTGAGTCAACCAGGCGTGTAGTTGCTGGCAGAAGTCACTTTGTAGCTCTCGTCCATTTACTTTAGCTTTGGCAAATAAGGCATAGGTTTGTGGCGTAGCCCATCTTACTTCGCCTGATTCACTTGAGGTAAACAAATGTTGACCGGTACTATCCAAGGCACTTTGAGCACTTTTGGTTAAGCGTGCGTTGTTTAGATGCACTTTCATGCGTGCGATCAATTCGGGCGGATTAATCGGTTTGATCAGATAATCCACGCCGCCGGCCTCTAGCCCACGAACAATGTCATCGGTATCCGATAAACCGGTCATGAAAATCACCGGAATATCGGCCAATTCGGCATTGGCTTTTAACTGCTTACAAGTTTCAAAGCCATCCATGACCGGCATCACTGCATCAAGCAAAATAACATCGGGTCGAATTCGCTTGGCGATGGTCAAGGCCTGCCTGCCTTCAAGTGCCACCAATACATCCAAGCCTTCGGTTTCGAGCGCATCATTGATCAGGCTAAGCGCATCGGGTGAATCATCGACGACCAATACAATATCGGTTTGATTTAGGGCTTGTGTCATGACGACGGTAACTCCAGGCAATTGGCTAATTGTTCAAACTGAAAGTGCTGACAAAGCTTATTCAAATGTTCGTAAAATTCAGAACTAATTAATTCCGCTTCCTGAACTTGTGCCAAGGTTTGCACCACACCTTTACGATAGCCCATTTCCGCATAGGCTTTTAACTCTCGGATCAACGCGTGATCGGGCACTTCAAACGACATAGCCTGTTTATGTTTTTTTCCATCATTTGCTAAATCTTTGGTGTCATCAGGCTGCTCTGTTTGGGTAATCCAATCCAGTTTTAAGTAATGCGCCAGTTTATCCAACAAAGCGGTATTGGCGATCGGCTTCACGAGATAGTCATTATAACTGGCTTGTTCACGACTCAACTGGTCTGGTAGCTGGGCATTGGCTGAGAGCATTAGTATAGGTGATTGTATGCCTCTCTCCCGAAGCTCGTCCGCGAGTTCCAAACCTGTTTTACCAGGCATCGATACATCTAAAATAAATAAGTCTGGCTTAGCTTGGTCTAACAAGCTCAAACACGAATCAGCATCGAAGGCTTCTAAGGTAATAAAGCCGAGCGGTATCAATAAGTCTGACAAAAAACCTCTCAATACGGGGTCATCATCCACCAAACAAATAGTGCGCTGATAGCCTTCATAGCCAACGACTTTAGCTTTGGTGCTAGCTTCTTTTTCCTGAGCATTCACCCATGGCAGCATGACATTTACTTTGAAGCAGCTACCAGAACCGAGTTGTGACTCCACCTGCAAATCGCCACCCATAATTTCGGTCAGCAATTTTACAATGGTTAAGCCTAAACCGGTGCCCTGAACATTGGGGGTATGCACATTACGCACCCGTTCAAAAGGATCGAAAATGCGCGCCAAGTGCTCTTCATCAATACCGGAACCACTATCGCGGATCACAAATTCTGCTATCTGGGAACGATATTTTACCTCGAAATCGACTCTGCCTTCTTGGGTATATTTCACCGCATTCGACAGCAGGTTAATGAGAATCTGGCGAAGACGTTTTTCATCGGTCATGACTATCTTAGGTAAACGCCCTTGAACCGAATAATGAAATTCTATGCCTTTCTGGCTTGCTTGCATGCTGAACATATTCGCCAGCTCATCTAGTAAATCAGGCAATTGAACACGGTTTCGATATAGCTCTAAACGGCCGGCTTCTATTTTTGAAATATCCAACAAACCTTCAATTAAGTCCGCCAAGTGCTGACCGCTACGATGAATAATATTCAAGCCGCGTGACTGTGTGTCATTCACTTCAGTCTTTTCCGATAATAACTGGGCATAGCCTAAAATCGATTGCAGAGGCGTTCGCAATTCATGACTGATACCTGACAAATACCGGCTTTTTGCATCGTTTGCTTTCTCGGCTTGCTCTTTCGCCTGTTGCAACTCCAAATCGGTCTTTTCATGCGCATCAATTTCACGCATTAACTTGCGCGTCTGGCGGTTGGACTCCATTTGCGCCACCACCCTACTTTCATGCGCCAACAAGAACAGCCAAGAAATTACCCCTGTGACGATTAAGAAGATGAAAAACAAGGTCCATAAACTTTGTTCCAGAATCAGCTGCTCGGCAGTCGTCTCGGGCATCATATGCTTGTAGACTAAAGCCATTAAGGCGGCATTGATCAGGTTGGTCATGAGTAATAAACCCATGAAGCGACCTAAGCGAGAATTAATAACGCCAACCGATTTGCCGCTCATAAAGCGTCTTAAAAAGTTGGCTAACTGACGTGACAAACGTGCATGGGGTTTACAGTTATCCAAACACCGAACATCGAGAGAGCAACATAAGGAACAAATAGGCTGAGCATAGACGCTACAGTAACTCATATCTTCCAGCTCAAAACTGTTTTCACAGACACCACACTGAAGACTGCTATGTTGTTGCGCATACCTAGCTTGATGCGCTTGCTGAGTATTTTTTTGCACTTCTTGGATTAAGGGGATCAGTTCTGGCGACTGGCGTGCAAGATAGTACTTGCCATTAGTGACGTAGGCGATTAAGGGTACCGAAATGAAACACACCAGCAAACTGACAAAATGACTGAGGGTGGCGCTGAGCTCTCCAAATAAGCCTAAATAGCTCAGCATGCCGATAGTCGTTGCCAAGACCATTGAACCGGTTCCGACCGGATTGATATCGTAAAGATGGCCGCGCTTAAACTCCAAACCTTGTGGACTCAAACCCAAGGGTTTATTGATTAACAGATCCGCCGATAATGAACCCAACCAACTGACCGCGACAATCGCAAAAATACCCAGTATCGCTTCCAGAACTTTATGAATACCTAGCTCCATCAGAATCAGTGCAATGGTGACGTTAAACACCAGCCAGACCACTCTTCCCGGATGGCTATGAGTGGCCCGAGAGAAAAAGTTAGACCAGGCAATAGAACCGGCATAAGCATTGGTCACGTTGATTTTCATTTGCGAAATGACCACCATCACCGCGGCCAACACCAAGGCTAACTGAGGTGATTGCGTAATATACGCAAACACTCGCTGATACATATAGGTCGGGTCACTTGCCGTGAAATAGCTCGCGCCTTCCATAAACGCAATATAAGCAATAAAAGAGCCGAACAACATTTTGATCAGACCAATAAAGATCCAGCCTGGGCCTGCAAATACTAACCAAAACCACCACTCTTTTTTATTCTGTTCTGTCTTTGCAGGCAGGAAACGTAAGTAATCAACCTGCTCACCTATCTGGGCGACTAAAGCAAAAAAGATCGATGCGGCTGAACCAAATAACAACCAGTCAAATTCGCTGGCGGCCGCTAACGATTCCGGTGCAAACCCCGACCAGGCTTCTAATTTATCCGCTTCATAAAATATCACGATAACAATGGCGGCTATCTGAAGCAGCAACCACAGAGATTGTGTGCCCACCTGAAATTTACTAATCGTGGTAATACCGCGCATAACGATAGGAATAACCGCCACGGAACAAAGGAAATAACCAACCGAAAGCGGAATATTAAACAAGGCCTGCAGCGCCGATGCCAAAATAGCCGCTTCAATCGCAAAGAAAATAAAGGTGAAAGAGGCATAGATGAGCGAAGTAATGGTCGAGCCAAGATAACCAAAACCCGCGCCACGGGTGAGTAAATCGATATCCAAACCATGCTTGGCTGAATGATAGGCAATGGGGAAACCGGTAATAAAAAATACTGCGGCTACTACCAGCATGGCCACCACGGTATTGATAAAGCCATAACTTAAGGTCACAGCGGCAGCAATACTTTCTAAGGCTAAAAATGCAGTCGCTCCCAAAGCTGTTTGACCAACCCGGCTTATCGACATATGCCGCGCTTTGCGAGCGGTAAAACGCAAAGCAAAATCTTCTAAGGTTTGATTCGCCACCCATTGATTATAATGGCGGCGAACTTTGAGGATTTTTTGTTTCGATGTCATAGTTTTTTTATACGTGACGGCAACAGAGAAATAGTAGGTATGCCAGTATGCCAAATAAATCCAGATTTGGGTTTAAGAAATCTAGCATTTCTCGTGGTATTTTTTATTTCATCGATCTTAAAAGAATAACTAACACACACTAAAACTCTCTGAAATTGAAAAAATCTGTAAATATAAATATAAATATTTATATTTATATTTACAGATTTTTTCAATTTCAGAGAGTTTTAGTGTGTGTTAGTTATTCTTTTAAGAT
>JBFJZQ010000114.1:0-9589 GCA_041622015.1 Oleiphilaceae bacterium | reverse complement strand
GATGAGATTAATCGCAGAATGTCGGTGTCCCTAGTAGAGGAAATAATATGAATTTTTTCTATTTATCTAATCTCATAGTGCTTTCATTCGCTCTGGCTTCCTGCGGTTCTCATGCTGAACCTGAAGGTGAGATGGCCTACGGCAAACCAGGCTCTGAATTTATGTCTGAGAGCTATGGAGAATTCAACCAGCCTTGGGCGATGACTTTCTTACCAAACGGAGATCTTCTTGTAACAGAAAAGCCGGGTAGCTTGCTTGTTGTTAACTTGGCTGAGCGCTCTAAAACCCTTGTTGGAGGCTTACCTAAGGTTGCTTACGGTGGCCAGGGTGGCTTGGGTGATATCGTCCTTCACCCACAATACTCAGTAAATAACTGGGTATATCTGTCATATGCTGAACAGGATGAGTCTGGTAACAAAGGTGCTGTGGTGGCGCGAGCGCAATTTGACTCAGCGACAGATCCAGCTCACCTTGAAAATTTAGAAGTGATATGGCGACAAACACCGAAAATTTCCGGTGAGGGGCATTATTCCCACCGTCTTGCAGTTAGCAAAGATGGGTATTTATTTATTACGTCTGGTGATAGGCAGGAGCAGACTCCAGCCCAAGGTTGGGAAAATAATTTGGGAAAGGTCATTAGATTAAATTGGGATGGCTCTGTGCCCTCTGATAACCCTTTTCAGGACAAAGGAGAACTGGCAAAAACCTTTTGGTCACTCGGGCATCGTAATCTACTTGGCATTGCTTTCGATCACCAAGGGCAGCTGTGGTCGCATGAGATGGGTCCAAGACACGGTGATGAGTTCAATCTGATTATCGCGGGTGATAATTACGGTTGGCCTATTGTCTCTTGGGGTGACCAGTATTCTGGTTTGCCTATTCCTGATCATAATACGCGACCTGAATTTCATGCACCGGAAGTATATTGGGTACCCACTGTCGCGCCTTCTGGCCTGATCATATACACCGGCTCCATGTTCCCACAGTGGCAAGGTAATGCGTTCATTGGTGGGCTGAAATCAATGTCCTTGCTGCGAATTAAAATTGAAGGCGATAAGGCCTATGAGGCTGAACGTTTTATTATGGATAGACGTATTCGGGAGGTTGAGCAGGGGCCTGACGGCGCAATATGGGTGCTTGAAGATGGAGAGGGTGGGCGTCTGCTCAGGCTTAGTCAAGATACTTAAAGTCAGAGACGGCTATTCAGGTTTGTAGCATAAGGATTCATGCGGAAGGCCCCCGCTTAAGTCGGTGTCATTCAGTTATGACGCTTTTTGGGGATAATTATTCTTAACACCTGGACAATGATATGCCTGATAGCGATGACAAACATTCAATGACCACTTCCTCTGAGAGCGTTGTCTCGAATTCACTTCTGATCCGCGCTACCCACATTGTACTGTTGCTAATGGCTTTCATGTATTTGCTGGTGTTCGCTAAGGATATCCTCATTGCCTTAGTGCTAGTGACCGTCGCAACAGCCAGTGCGGGCATTCATATGCCAGATATGTTAATGGCACCGGCAGGCGTCTTGGCGATGCTTTTCATCTATGGAAATTTCGTTGATCCTATCGCGCATGCCCATCGATTCAAGCTTAACCCTATCGCCATATTTGTCTCTATCGTGTTTTGGAGCTGGATATGGGGGGCGCGAGTACCTTCATTGCCGTGCCGATCTTGGTGGTATTAGTGACTGTTTGCAAGGAAAGCGATCGTCTTAACCGTTTTTATTACATTCTCACTACACAAGAAGTTCGTCGCTAGTTTGAATGCCGCTTATGAATTAAAAATACATGGATTCATTAACTGTTGGTTAGCCATAACAGGCTGTTTTCGGGCGTTAAGTTTTCTTGTGTAGAAAATTTAAAAACCCTCTATCTTGCCGATCGGCAATGATTCTAGGGGAGCATATTTCGCTCTAGGTTGACGTTATTCTCAGTCATCGGTGCTAGTGTTTGTCATTCAGATCTAAGTAGAGCTTCTGGACTGTGAGTGCAAACTGGTAAAATAATGAACGAAAGCTCAGCTTCAATACCATGATAAGCAGGTACGAATCCACATTGTTAAAGAGTGAAATGAGACACCTATGATACCTTACAAATGTATTGCCCTGATGGCCTGTTGTTTTTTTACGGCTGCTTGCACTAGCAATCCGGAATTCGATCAAAGCAAAGCTCATCATACACCGACCGGCTTCAAGAACATTTATTACGACGACGGGAAAGGGGTTCTGGCGTTTTTGAAATGGCGATGGGATCGACTTTTTGCAGATATCCAAAGCGTTGATGAGTATGAATTTCAAATCGATTCCTCTCAGCATGACTGGGTTCGCCGCAACAAAGAACAGAATAGCTTGACCTGGATCGGCCATGCCACTTTTCTATTGCAATTCAATGGTATGAATATACTCACCGACCCTCACTTCAGTGAACGCGCTTCACCGGTGTCATGGGCAGGTCCCAAGCGCGCCGTAGCTCCGTCCATTGAGATAGACGCCTTACCTGAAATTGATGCGGTCGTAATCTCTCATGATCACTACGACGCACTAGATAAAGACAGCATCTTGCGGCTTTCCGCCCACAATCAATCGCGCACGCTTTATTTCGTCGTACCATTGGGAATGATGTCCTGGTTTGTTGATCTGGGCGTTGACCCTAACACCGTGTATGAGTTGGATTGGCATCAAAGTCAGACCATTAATAATCTTACGTTTACCGCTGAACCAAGTCAGCATTGGGGAAAGCGTTCGATGTTTGATGCCTTCACCCGCTTATGGGCCTCTTGGGTAATTGAAAGTAAGGGTGAAAAAGTCTTCTTCGCGGGTGATACGGGCTATGCAAAACACTTTGACACGATAGGTAAGAAATACGGTGAGTTTGACTTGGCCCTTATTCCCATCGGGGCATATGAGCCGCGATGGTTTATGAAATCCTATCACGTCAATCCTGACGAGGCGGTACAAATGCATACTGATATTCGATCCAGATATTCCGTGGCGATGCACTGGGGGACATTTGCACTCACCGACGAGCCGCTTGACGAGCCACCTTTAGCACTTGCTCAAGCTCTCGCAAAGTATGGTGTTCCTGAAGAAGAGTTCCAAGTCTATCAGCATGGGCAAACTCAAATATTGGATTTCCCGTTAAAGGGCTCATCAAACACTATTGAAAGAAAGTAAAGCCATTTAAAATGAGTAAAAACTATCCTCTCTTAAAAATACAGTGACACTAAGTTTTAGAAGTTTGAATTAGCCGGGGATTATTATCAGGCGCTCCCAACGCCTTTATGATTGACATTTATTGTGTCTCAGTAATGTGTCCGGTTACCTAAGATCATAACAGTCTATTTGAAGACGACCGCATTGTGCTATTTGTGAATTAAACAGTAAATGTCGTCTGCGGGGTAGGTTATGATGCCCTCATCCTAAGGGAAAAAGGCAAGATATATCGCCATACCCCATTATTGTAAATAAATAACACAAGGAATAGGCAGTTCTATGGACCTAGTATCAGTTGAACAAACTGAGTTATGCATTGTCGGGGCGGGTATTTCAGGATTAAACGCGCTATTTGCAGCAAGCAAAATACTGCCTGCGGGTTCAAAAGTGATCTTGGTGGATAAGAAGCCAGCTATTGGAGGCATGTGGAATGATGTTTACGATTATGTTCGCTTGCACCAACCGCATCCGTTTTTTACCGTTGGCGACATTAAGTGGCAAATTGATAAGCCTGACTCTTACCTAGCGAATAAGCGTGAAATTCTGACACATTTTCAATACTGCCTAAAACAATTACACTCACATCTAGACATTACTGAGCTGCTTGAACATGAATATCTCGGTCACACTGAAAAGGGGGCTGGTGTTGTCGAGGTGACTTGTCGCAACGTGAGCAGTCAACAGTCCTTTCAAGTTCGAGCAAATCGTTTAGTCAAGAGTACAGGGTTTAACGTTTCACCTAACAAACCGCTGCTTTTTTCATACGATCAGCTTCATTCAATTACCCCGGAAGACGCAGCTCTTTTTAGCGATCAAATGCGCGAAAGCGACAAGCCTATATACATTGTAGGTGGCGGAAAAACAGCCATGGATACGGCAGGCCAGTTAATCAAAATGCATCCCTCAAAAAAGGTTAGTGTGATTGCGGGTCGCGGAACATATTTTATAAACAGAGATAGGCTTTTTCCCAGTGGGCTGAAGCGTTACTGGCAAGGAACATTACTCTTAGATTTACTGCGAGAGTGCGCGCTTCGTTTTAATGGCGATAATGAGCATGAAGTCACCGCTTTTATGAAGCAGTATTGCCATGCGCCGGATCTGAGTGCACAACATCATTTTTTTGGACTACTGTCATTAGAAGAACTTAATGTCATTAAGTCTGGTTGTGATGCCATCATTATGGATTACCTTGAGGACATCGTTGAGCATCAGGGGGTTGTTAAAATGCATTTTCGTAAAAGTAAGCCTATGCCAATTGAATCTGGGGCATGGATAATAAACTGCACCGGCTCTTTGTTAAATTCTCTCAATCAACCCGAGCCTCATATTTCAGAAAGTGGTCGTGTCATGTGTGTCAATCAAACGGATAGTACAATCATGTTCACGACCTACGGCGGATACTTTTTGGGTCATATGTTTTTGGGAGAGAAATTGAAAGACCATCCCTTGTATGGAATGAATCACGAAGCGGTCATTAAAGCTAACAAGGAAGCCTATCCTTTTGTGGCGTTTACTCAATTGCTATACAACTTCCATATCCTGATTGAAACACTGCCTTTGCGAACGATACTTCGCTGTCATTTGGATTTTCATAAGTGGTATCCATGGCACCGGCAAGCATTTATCATGGCCAAACTATTGCTCTTTAAAAAGCGTGATCGTCATCGCTTCAAACAAGCTCTTGATCGTTTTCAAGCGCGTTACGTTCTTTAGTTCTAAGCAACCTTCAGCGTTGAAAGAGGTGACGATTTTGTTGCCTATATCATTTGTGTGTGAGTGTTATGAGAGATCTACGAATGATCTGGTTCCACGGTTTTGGAGCACGGAAATGATGGAGTTAAGTGGTCTAATAAAGTAAGGAGAAAATAGTAATGTTGCTTAATCCAAAAATTTACCTTGCCGGTCCTGATGTTTTCATCAAAGACTCTAATATTGGAGAACTCAAGAAGGCGGCCTGTCGAAAACTCGGATTCGACGCTCTCTATCCCTTAGATAACGAAATTACAGGACAGAATGCTGCGCTGGAAATTTATAAGGCTAACTGTCTAATGATTGAACAGGCGGATATCGTGTTAGCCAATGTTTCACCCTTCAGGTCTCCCCATTGTGACGTAGGAACCAGCTTTGAAATAGGATTTGCCATCGCGCTTCGAAAACCGGTTTATACCTACTCGAATGATACGCGCTCATTAATAGAGCGCATAAAAGAAGATTTTCCTGAAATGCAGGAAGACGGAACCAGTGTTGAAGATTTCGGACTCAATGAAAATTTGATGCTTGCAATGGGCTCGAGTTTACCTTGCTTTAGCCGAGATGACAGAGCTGACCTGAGCGCATGGCAGGCCTTCAATGACGTTATTAAAGCGGTAAAGGGAATTTAAAAAACTGTGGCAAAAATCTCTGGGGGGCAGCCCCGAATGGCACTAAGTTAGACTTAAAATACCGCTCCCTGAGCTTGTCGAAAGGATGTTCCAGTTTCCACAAAGTTATGTTTCTTAACCGTTTCGACAGGCTCAGCGAGCGTTATATTTAGGAATATTACCTTTAACTTAGCGCCACGCTGGTCAGCCCCCTTTAATTTCGAGTCAGCGGGGGCAGACTCCTTGGAAATTCTGACAACCTAAAGAACCCACTTATCGAGTGGGATGCTTAAACGATACAAGAGTTACGTGACGGTTATTTGACCGGATTTTATGATATTTGTATCATCTTATGATGTTAACTTTTCCATCAACCAAGTAACCTGTTTTTCAAGCTCTTCGACTCGGGAGACTAAATTATCTTTTGAGTCAGCGTGTCTAGTGCTCACTACTGGGTTATTAGTGTGTAATTCAGGCATACCACATAACAAGTGCATATAGCGAGTTTCTCGTTGGCCTGACTGGGGAGGAATTTTTACAATCAAGGGAGTGTGTTTTCCGAACAGGTTTTCTATCAAATGCTCTATCTCGGACAAACTTTTAAATTCATACATCCTTTTAGTTCGACTAAATAGTTCATTTAGGGTCTGAGGTCCACGTAACAACATAATACAAAAAATCGCTTGCTCAGGTTTTTCAAAATGAAGGGTTCTTGCTAAGCGTTGATGGAATTTATTGGCCCTTGCGCCATAGTCAAACTCAACTAGCTTTCGATCCTGCAAGCCATAAAGACATTGTTGAAGGGCTCCTTCATGCAAGTTCATAACCGGTTCACGATTGGTTTTCTGATTGCATGCCAATTGTAAACTGTTCAGTGTGAGTGGATAAGCATCAGGGGTTGTTAACTGTTTTTCCATTAAGGAACCCAGGATGCGCGCTTCGAGTGGCGTTAGCATTGCTTTATCTTTACTTTCCGTTGTTTCTTCAGCTTCTGTTGTGTTTTGTAGATCTGAGTTGTCAGGGGGCAGCATTGGTAGGCCTCGAATAAGTTAGATTAAATATTAATAGTAGTATATATCGCTCAAGCTAAACCTTGTTGAAACTCAGTATAGGGGAATATAACGAATTTGTGAGAAAACCATTCCATGTGATATAGAGCAATTTAAGGGGGAACCTCAGAGCAACATTTCTCTTACCCCGTTTATGCGAGCCAAGCAAAGCGCCAACAATAATCAGGAATAATTAATTGATCGGGTATTTTCGATGAAACTTGGCTTGTGCTTCTCTCGTACCAATTAATATCACCTCTCCACCTTTCGGTAGCACAGATTCTGGCCCTGTATTAATATCTGTTACATTATCAACGTCAATTCCAATGACGCTGCAGTGGGTATATTTGCGGAAATTTGCTTCTGCAAGGGTCTTATTCACTAAATCTTTTGGTATGGGCATTTTAAATACATCAAGGCCTTCAGCGATCATTAATAAATCACTTCGATCTAAGGAATTAAATAAAGCGTTGGCACCTATAGATGAATAGGATAAAACGATATCTGAGCCTGCGCGATGTAAAGCACCAATATTTCGTTCTAATGTTGCACGGTTTATTATTTGAATGTCGGGGTGTAAGAGCCGACATAAAATGGTTAAGTAAATATTTATTTCATCATCTCTCATGGTGATAATGACCGTTTCTGCTTCAGCAATGCCTGCTCTTTGGAGTATTGATTTATCCGCTGCAGAACCGTGCACATAGTTCTCTAGTAGGTGTAATCGTTCACTGTTACTCTCAACGATACAGCATTCAATGCCATGAGCTTTAAGTGCCTTGGCAGTGCCACGACCAACTCGACCGCCACCAATAATAACCACGGGTTTTGGTTCGACCGAAACTAAGACTAGCTTAAAAAGTTGATCAAAATCTTTAAGTTGTTGGCGAGTACCTGCCAACACCAAAACGGTATCTGCTTCTATCACGCTTCCTGCTTCAGCGATCACAAAGTTACCGCGTTTCCAGAAGCCAACGATACTTATGCTCGTCTCCCATTGTGCTATTAAATATGCTTGACCCACTAGGGTGGTTCGGTTTGAATCGACCTCCGCGATGCACAAATCATCAATCTGGCCAATTACATGTGAGAATTGGTTGCCGCCATTAGCTCTTCTAGCGAGACTTTCTGAAACTAACTTCGTAATATTTAGCACCTCATTGCAACCTGCTAATTGCAATATGTCGATAGAGTCTTCTTCGCGCACGGTAGAAACAACAGGCGTTTTATCTGTTATGCCACGGACTGTAAAAGCAACCGACGTATTCACAATATCCGAGCGTGTCGTGGCCACCAATGCAGCTTGTTCTACCCGAGCATTTCGGTAGGATTCAGGATCGTTTAACTCCCCATATATTACATTTATGCCTTTGTCGGATAGACGCGTGACATCCTCTAGCTCAGGAAGAATAACAACATAGGGATATTGGAATTGAATTAATTTTTCAATCAAAGCAGTGGCAATAGTGCTGTAAAATGTAAGAATTACATGGCCTTGTAGGTTTGATGGAACCGATTGTGGCACTAAACTGGCGGCTCGCGATTCAATCCAAGGAGCATAAAAAAGTTCGATAACGGTGAATGGCAGCAAAACGAGCATGAAAACAATGCCAGACATTAATACGAACATTGAATATAAGCGTCCCAGATCGGTGGTGAAACTTATATCACCGTAACCTAAGGTGGACATTGTCGACAGCGTCCAATAAAAACCAGTGACCCACGAGTGCTCCTGGCCTTCATATATCATGAGCACTTGGAAGAAGATTGAAAAAAATGTCGTCAAGCAAGTTATAATAAAAATGAATCTAAGTAAGGTACGAAAATGACTTTGAGTAAGAAGACTTGAGAGTTCAAGGAGTAATGAGTTAAAGAAACTAAACCTAAGCTTATTCCATATAGATTTTTTACTGACACTTTTGTTTTTATGTTGGGTCATTTTAGTTAAGATCGTGTAGTTATTTTTAGTGTATTTATGAAGTAGGCTTAAACCATTAGAGCACGGTTTTGTAGGTATTCCAACATATCGCCGCTCCTCACTTATAACTGTGTCCGATCTAATTACTTAGATTAGAGCAGATCCCATTTTTTCTAAGTTCTTACTAAAGGTTTATTCGAATGATATGAAATTCAATTACACTTTTAGTATCGTTATTATGGTTTATGTTTTAATCTCTGGTAGGAAAAGTACTTAATAGAATGGCCGCCTTTTTGAGGTTTAACGTATGAATAATAACAATAGTCACAGTATCATTATTGGGTACATTCTATGGATTTTCGGCTTTATGGGCGCTCATCGATTCTATTACGGGCGACCGATTTCAGGGATAATTTGGTTACTCACGCTTGGCTTTTTTTTGATCGGCTGGATTATTGATTTATTTCTTATTCCCGGAATGGATAAAAGTGCTGACCGGCGATATCTCAATGGCAGGGTTAACTATAACCTTGCTTGGATACTGCTTACCTTCCTTGGCATATTTGGTATACACCGGTTTTATCAACGAAAATGGATCAGTGGACTCATTTATCTTCTCACTGTTGGTATTTTTGGCTTAGGGATAGTCTATGACTGGTGCACACTCAATAATCAAATTGATGAACTGCATCGAAAAGCGGACAGCGAGCTTTAGGCTTTGAAACGATCTATTCCCTAGATAACGAAATTTCAGTTCAGGATGCTGAACTGGAAATTTATAAAGCTAACTGTCTGCAGCCAATCATGAGGCAGCAGGTGGTTCATTACCGGTAGCGCCGGCCTAACAGCTCACTTGCCAGCATGGTATATGCACTATTCGAGTAGGCAAATAGTGCCTAGTCTGAATGGCATTTATTTAATCATCCTTTCTGGTCCCTGAACTCGTCGAAGGGTGTTGCGGTTACCCTAAACTCAAGTTTCTTGGCTATTTAACTTTTTGATTCTTTATGCTCAGCACCACGCAGCATAGCTTGAACCAAGTCTC
>JBFJZQ010000113.1:0-9617 GCA_041622015.1 Oleiphilaceae bacterium | reverse complement strand
CCATCGAAGCCCAAGCCAACTGGAAGGTTTTATTAGACGGGGTGATTGATGGTCGCTTAGATGGTGCTCACATGTTAGCCGGTCAACCCATTGCAGCCACTATGGGGTTTGGTACGAAAGCACATATCATTACGCCATTCTCAATGGACTTAAACGGTAACGCGATCACTGTATCCAATGATATTTGGGCACAAATGAAGCCAAATATTCCAAAAATGGCTGATGGTCGTCCAGTTCATCCTATCAAAGCGGATGCCTTAAAGCCGGTTGTTGATAAATACAAAGCGGAAGGCAAGCCATTTAATATGGGCATGGTCTTTCCAGTCTCTACCCACAACTATGAATTGCGTTACTGGTTAGCGGCGGGTGGTATTCATCCTGGCTTTTATGCACCGCATAAAGGGGATACCTCGGGAAAAATTTCTGCTGATGCACTTTTGTCAGTCACACCGCCACCACAAATGCCTTCAACGCTAGAAGTCGGCACTATTTATGGCTACTGCGTGGGTGAGCCATGGAACCAGCAGGCAGTATTCAAAGGTATTGGTGTACCAGTTGTTACCGATTATGAAATCTGGAAAGACAACCCTGAAAAAGTATTCGGCATTACCGCAGAGTTTGCAGAGAAGTATCCAAATACCACCATTCGTTTAACGCGCGCTCTGATTCGTGCAGCCATGTGGTTGGATGAGAAAAATAATGCGAACCGTCCAGCGGCTGTAAAAATACTATCCAAGCCTAATTATGTCGGTGCGGACTACGATGTTATTGCCAACAGCATGACCGGCACCTTTGAATACGAAAAAGGTGACAAGCGTGCCGTGCCAGATTTCAACGTATTCTTCCGTTATAACGCAACTTACCCGTTCTACTCAGATGCAATTTGGTATCTAACGCAGATGCGTCGTTGGGGGCAAATTAGTGATGACAAGTCCGATGAATGGTACTTCGATTTAGCGAAGAGCGTATATAGACCTGATATCTATGCCAAAGCCGCTCAGTCTTTAATTGCTGAGAAAAAAGCCAAAGCAGAAGATTTTCCTGACTTTGCAACGGAAGATGGCTTCAAAGAGCCGCAGAAACACTTTATTGATGACATCGTATATGACGGAAAAATGCCTAATGCCTACATCGATAAATTCAAAATTGGTTTGAAGTCAGGTGACAAAATTTAAGCGCAGCTGAGCCAAGGCGATACCAGCGTAAATAGGGTATCGCCTACTGCAGAAAATTTCATTAGTAGAGTAGGAGGTGGTTATGTCTAATACAACACCCTTAATTGAAGAATCAAAAGATAATATTGTTTGGTTAGATAATACGCTGGACTTTGTCATCAGCTCCGCCAAGACACTTGCTATTCCTTTTGTGGGTATTGTCGTGTTCCTGATTCTCTGGTCAGCGGCAGCACAAAATGTAAAGACCTCATTAGGTCAATTTCCAGGGCCTGCTCAAGTATGGGAGCAATTTGGCTCGCTTTATTCAGAGCACCAAACTGCTCGTCAAAAAGAAGCTGCTTTCTATGAGCGTCAGGAAGTTAGGAACGCAAAACGTGTTGCTGATGACCCAAGTTATGAGCCAAAAATTCGTGCATATACTGGCAAAGAAACTTTTCTTGATCAGATCGTCACGAGCTTAGTGACGGTGATGAGTGGCTTCTTACTAGCCGCTGTTATTGCTATTCCCTTGGGTATTGCCATCGGCTTGAATAAAACCTTGAATGCCGCCGTTAACCCCATCATTCAGATATTTAAACCGGTATCACCTCTGGCCTGGTTACCGCTGGTCACTATTCTGGTGAGCGCACTGTATGTCACAGAAGACCCAATGGTTGCTAAGGCATTTATTGTCTCGATGATCACCGTGACGCTATGTTGCTTATGGCCCATGGTCATTAATACCTCAGTGGGCGTTGCGTCAATCGATAGTGACTTGGTAAATGTGAGTCGAGTTCTGCGCTTACCGGCACTAAAGCATGTGCAGAAAATTGTTCTACCCGCATCAATTCCGATGATTTTTACCGGTATGCGTCTGTCGCTCGGTATCGCTTGGATGGTCTTGATAGCCGCCGAAATGCTTGCTCAGAATCCAGGTTTAGGCAAATTCGTGTGGGATGAGTTTCAGAATGGTAGCTCTAACTCATTAAGCAGAATAATGGCCGCCGTGGTCGTGATAGGCATTATTGGTTTCTTATTGGATAGAGGCATGCTGCTGTTACAACGTTGGTTATCTTGGGATAAAGCGAGTGCCACGCGTTAATAGCGCTAAGCATCAGATTGTCGAAGGATATTGAAGGAGAAAACGATGAGTACGATATTAGATATTAGCCATATAGATATGGTCTTCCCTACTGATAAAGGGGATTTTACTGCCTTAAAAGATGTCAGTTTGAAGATTGATAAAGGTGAGTTCGTTTCCTTAATTGGCCATTCGGGTTGTGGTAAATCAACCGTATTGAATGTGGTGGCCGGGCTTTATCAAGCCTCGCGCGGTGGCGTAGTTTTAAATGGTAAAGAAGTGAATGAGCCTGGGCCAGAACGAGCGGTGGTTTTCCAGAATCATTCATTATTGCCTTGGTTAAGTGCTTATCAAAATGTCGAGCTTGCAGTTAAACAGGTATTTGGCAAGCAGAAAACGAAAGCCGAAATGAAAGAATGGATCGAATACAACCTGCATCTTGTTCATATGGATCATGCCATGCACAAGCGACCTGATGAAATTTCAGGCGGTATGAAGCAGCGTGTGGGTATTGCAAGAGCGTTAGCTATGCAGCCAGACATATTGCTAATGGATGAGCCATTCGGTGCCTTGGATGCCTTAACTCGAGCACATATGCAGGACTCCTTGATGGAAATTCAGAATGAACTGAATAATACCGTGATCATGATTACTCACGATGTCGATGAGGCTGTATTGCTCTCAGACCGTATCGTGATGATGACGAATGGGCCGGCTGCGACTATCGGTGAGATTTTAGACATTGATCTGCCGCGACCAAGAAATCGACTGGCCTTAGCGGAAGACCCTAAATATGTGCATCTTCGCTCAGAAGTTTTAACCTTCCTTTATGAAAAACAGCGCAAAGTAGAGGTCATTGATACTAGAAAAAAGACTAAACCCCAGTTTGAAAAAACGTCTGAAAAAGCATCTTCCGCTTTTTCAGGCATTGAAAGTTCAGAAAGCAGTAGTTCAGAAACACAGCAAAAGAAAGCTGGTTAATTTAAGTAAGAAGCTTGGTTATATCTATTATTAGGAGTCTCAAATGACACAATCAGTAAAATTTAACATGAAAAATACCCTTGGCCTTGCTATCGCATCTGTCATTGCGGGCAGTGCACTGAGCACACAGGCGCTTGCTTCTGTAGATGATATTACAGCAGCACTGACTGGCGGTACTGTCTATGGAGACTTTCGTTTACGTTATGAATACGTAGATCAGGACACATCAACTGTAGATTCAGCTAAAGCATTAACGCTTCGTTCACGCTTGGGTTATAACACCGGAGCCTATGAAGGCTTCTCTGCTACGATTGAGTTTGAAGACTCACGTATCGTTGCAGGACAGGATGAGTACGCGCCCAATAAAGGTGGTTATTCAGTGATTGCAGACCCTGAAACCACAGAGCTAGATCAAGGTTATTTACAATACAAAAAAGATGATTTAACGGTGAAGTTTGGTCGCCAGGTACTTACTTTGGATAACCATCGTTATGTTGGGCATGTAGGTTGGAGACAGGATCGACAGACCTTTGATGCACTGTCGATTAACTATAAAATTAGTAAAGACCTAGAAGCGACGTATGCTTATTTAGGGCAGCGTAATCGTATCTTGGCTGAAACAGCAGATAAGAAATCTAAAGATAACTTGTTGAATATTTCTTACTCTACCGGTGTTGGTAAGTTAACCGCGTATAGCTACCTTTTAGAAGAAGATAATGGTACTGATAATGCAATAGATACTTATGGTCTTCGTTTTGCGGGTTCTTCTGATATTGATGCAGAGCTAAAGGCCTTGTATACAGTTGAGTATGCTTATCAAGAAAATGAAGCAGCAGGCAATAGCTTAGAAACCAGCTATATGTTATTGGAAGGTGGTCTTGTCTTTTCTGGCGTGACCGCAAAACTAGGCTATGAAGTGCTCGGCTCTGATGATGGCAACAAAGGCTTTGCAACACCCTTAGCGACTTTGCACAAGTTCAATGGTTGGGCGGATCAATTTTTAGGCACGCCAGATGAAGGTCTGACGGATTTATATCTTTCGTTTTCAGGGACTTTAGCTGGTGGAAAATGGGCTGTGGCCTATCACGATTTTAACGCTGATGAGTCTTCCGATACGGTGGATGATCTAGGCAGTGAACTGGATTTATCCTACGCCAAAGGCTTCGGTAAAAACTACTCTGCTGGTATTAAGTATGCAGCATATTCTGCAGGCGACATAAAGGTTGATGCCGATAAAGTCTGGTTATGGTTCGGCGCTAAATTCTAAGCAGCGACATTCATACAATAAACCGGAATAGGGTGTTAAACCTTGTTCCGGTTTTTTTTGTTAATCGGGGTTTTAAATTACTTACATTTTAATCGTTACCATAAAAATATTTTTCTTGTTGAGTGCATGAATTAGCAGTATAAAACGATCTTTGGCCACGACATGTTTCCTCAGTAAATATGCAGCCTGTTTCTTAATGCCCTTTCTTTTTTTGGAGTACGACATAGATGCTTTACCCTGCCAGATTCGGGACCGACCCTCTGTTCCCACAATCTTCAGATTTTTCAGTTGTTTTTAAAGATGAAACTACCGGTTTAGGTGTGATCACCTACCGCTCGTTTAAAGCGGGTGAAGTGATTGCGAAAATGGCAGGTGAAGTGGTGGAAGATATCCGCCAACATACCCTACAAATATCGTCAACAGAGCATTTATTTGATACGCACTTTTCAGGTTATTTCCTGCATTCCTGTGCACCGAATATTTCATTAAATATGCAAGAATTGACTGTTACAGCCTTAACGGATATTCCTGCAGGCAGCTTTCTGTATATGGATTATGCCGAAACAGAAGATCGCCTATTCAAACAGTTCCCATGTTCATGTGGCGCAGAAGAATGTCGTGGTTGGGTTGGCGGAAAATTGGATATCGTTCCGGTTGTGAGAACTTTCGCTTCTTCCAGAGTGCGCTAGGATGGCTGTCCTGAATGATGCTCAAGGTGACGAGCATCATACTGCGCTGACGTGGTGGCAGCGCAGTGATTTATCCTATCAGCAAGCTGAACTGAATTTTGCAGGTTTTCCGGTTGAACGCCTAGCCGCGCAATTCGGCACGCCTTCTTTTGTGTATTCGATGGCGCGCATTGAAGCTAATATTCAGCGGATTAAGCACGCGCTTGATAACAATGGTTTAGCGGGTAAACATCGTTTGTTGTATGCGATGAAAGCGAATCGTTTTATGCCGCTGTTAGCGAACCTAAAGCAAAAAAAGCTCTGTGGTATTGATGCCTGTTCGCCCCAAGAAGTCGAACATGCAGTCAGTTGTGGTTTTTTGCCGAGTGATATTTCCTTCACGGCTGGAAGTTTATCGGCGAAAGATATTGAAATCTTGTCGCGTTACGATGGTCTGTTTATGGATTGCGATTCACTGCATGCTATTCGCACTTGGGGGCAACTAAAACCCGGTAGCGAAATTGGCATTCGGGTGAATCCTGCCATGGGTGTGAGCCGGGCAGCGAATGAAAAATTGCAGTACGCCGGAGTCGTCACCACCAAATTTGGTATTTACCAAAGCGAGTTTGATCAAGCCTTAGCCTTAGCAAAAGACTATGACTTGAAGGTGACAAAAATCCACTTTCATACCGGCTGCGGTTATTTAAATGAACAGCTGCCTCACTGGGAAGGCGTGATTGAAAAATGCCAGTGGTTTGTTGATAAAGTCGACAGCATAAAGTGCGTCAATGTCGGCGGTGGTTTAGGTGTGCCGCATATCGCATCCGATATCCCCTTAGACTTGAATGCATGGGCTAGTGTTCTTGCGCGCCAGTTTGGGCATCGTGAGCTGACGATTGAAATCGAACCCGGTGACTATATCGTCAAAGATGCCGGTTTACTGTTATTAGGTAAAACCTTTGCTGAACGCAAGAATGGTGTCGACTTCGTCGGCGTCGATGCCGGCTTCAACATTGCACCCGAACCCGCTTACTACGCCTTACCGTTTCAATGTGTGCCTTTGCGTTGGCAAGGCGAAGCGTGTGTCTCGGTGAATGTGGTCGGCAATATCAATGAAGCGCTCGATGTTTGGTATCCAAATGCTGTGTTGCCCGACTTGAGCCAGCAGGACTATCTAGCTTTAATCAATGCCGGTGGATATTCCTCGTCCATGGCATCCAATCATTGCATGCGTGGTCAGTTCAAAGAGTTTCTACTCGTCTAAATTAGTCTGTTATTAATTTGTTAATCAGTCTTATGAAGGCGGTTTATTTCAGGTTTTATGAGCCGGAGTGAATCGCCTTCGCTAAGACTACATAACGCAAATCGCCCCCCGCTCTGAGTGCATCGAAGGGAAAACAGGTGACCAGCATGAGCAGTTTTTCTTGAGTTCCACTGTCAATTTGTGGATTGATATGAGCGTAGCGTTGATCGACTATTTCAATACCTTCCACTCGATAGCGATACATGCCTGTTGAGCTGCGAATCATAATCTCATCATCAAGTTGTAGATGCTGTAGAAATTGAAAGCTGGTATCGCGATGTCCGCTAACTACACTCAACCCCGTTTCACCGAGTTGCGATAAACCTTCCGTAAGGCCGGGGCCAAAGGCCAGTACCCGAGCACTATCGCCCAATAAAATTATCTGTCGAATCCCCAAGCGCGGTGCGATCAATTCGCCTACTGGCCATGTATCAGCCCACGGCCAAGGCCTGACCTTTTCGGCACCGTCTAAGGTGTCTTGCCACGCCCGATCAATCAGCTGGTTCGCCAGCCATGCTTTGGCTAAAAAGGTTCCAGCCAAACTGAGATGGCCAATGCCAGGCGCCGCGAGAACTACGATTAAGGCAATGATTAAGCGCGATCCCATGCCTGCTTCCTCTCGCTTTGTCTAATCGACCAGAACCACAGCGTCCACACCACCAAGGCTAAACAGAGCAAGGATGTCCCTAAGAACAATTGGTAAGGCGTATTCGTCGCGGTGCGGGCTAAGTGAATACCTTGATGGCTTAGCACGCTGGTGGGTGAGTGTGAGGGGGTAGCTGAGAACACGGCAGATGACAAAGTGTTCGCGGAAGCAGCTAAAGGCTTTACCCAGCCTTTGGGCAGATTCGCCGGTATGCGCTTGCTAGTGAGTGAACCGCCCGCTCTATCAGGTAGTGCATCGACCGCTACTAAGCTGGTGAACTTGCTGACTTGATGATGCGCTAAGGCGATATCAAGCGCTTCCTCCCGAAGCAGAGCTTGGCTCTCGCTATCGGCTTGTTGATGGCGCTCAACTAGGTCGGTAATTTTCCGACGCGCCCATTCAACCGCAATACCGCTATGCTGAATGGAGGCGTCCAAAGGCAGTCTTAAACTAGACGGCGTTCCATCTAGCTTGCCACTTAGCTCTGCATAGTGGGGGAAATGATCAGCTTTAAATGAAATGTATACCGGCTCGCCAAGATAGACATCGGGCAGGATCTCCGGCAAAACGCTGATGCTCGGATCATTCAAGTCAAAGCCTACATCGGTGAGGGCAGGGGCTTCCAGTTTTCGAAGCAGCTTATCAATTTTCTTATTCACCTCTTGAGGCTGGCTAATATAGGTAAAACTGCCGCGCCCAGCTAAAGCGGCTTTGCGCATGAAATAGCTATTGGGAGCCGAACCGATACCGAGGGTGAATAAGCGACTCTCACCTAAGTTATGTTGAATCTCAGAAAATAATTCCGCTTCATTGCTGACCGCACCATCGGTGACAAAGATCACCTGACTAAGTCGTTCAGAATGACCTTGTTGACTCAGGGCCATGGCTAACGCCGCTTGCATTTCTGTGCCGCCATTGGCTTCGAGTTTGAGAATTCTCTCTCGCGCCAAATTCAAGTTATCAACATTGCCAGCACGACTGCTTGGAAAGAGCGACCAAGCCTGAGTATTGAAACAAATGATATTAAAATAGTCCTCCGGCCCGAGCCGTGAGAGTGCTTTGAGCATGGCAGAACGGGCCTGTTCGATAGAGTCACCTTGCATGCTGCCGGAGACATCCAAGACCCAAATAAGTTCGCGTGGCATAGAAAATTCTGTCTGTGCAGAAACCTGTGGCGGCATGATCATCAATAAGCCATAAGCTTCACCGTTAACATCTTCACGCAAGATGCTCGCCATCGGTTTGGCGGAAGGCTTGAGCTTCCACGATAAAATAAAGTCGCGATTGGATAAGGCGGCCAAGCCTTTCAAATCGATCTTGTAATGTTCCGCGCCAAAAGCATTGACCGAAATAGGGTGGCTGATGCTCGACGGGTCTTCGATGGGAAAGCCGGGGTTCAGATCGATGCTGATAGAAACGGGGTTGCCGGGTGTATCGCCTGCTTGTTTTACGCTATTAATCGGTGCAACAAAGCCTTGTTCAAGCAGGCTGTCGGCAGGCGTATATTGCGGCGTGTTCACCATGGGGAAGCGCAAGGTATATTGATGGTCTTGAAAGTCGAGCACTTGCTGGTATTCAAACTCGACGCTAATTGCTTCCCCTGGGCCAATGTTCGCCACAGAGGTGGTAAATATATTGCTGCGCTGCAGGTTTAATAAGCTGGTTCGTTGGCCATTTTCACGCGCTTTTTCATAGGATTTTCGCGCCGCCTGTTTTTCTTTAATCTGACCTTCGACGACGCGGTCTGCAATCATCATGCGCAACTGATCGACCGCGGCTTGTTCAGGTAAGGGAAAACTATACACGCCTTCGAGCCAAACTTGCGAGGGGTTGCGAAAAGTCTGTTTGACCTTCGCGCGTAAAATAGGCCCCGATACCGACATGCTAATTGACGTCGATAGCGCTTCTGTTTGCAGCCTTTCAGAACCATCCGCACTTTCTAGCCAGAGTGATGAATAAGAAGTTTCTTCTTGCCCCGCCAGCACGGTATTCGAAAAAAACCAGAGTAAGAGCAAGGCGCAGAATATGATCAAGTTTTTCAGCATGTGTTTTATACCTAGCTTTGTTCTGACTGAGTGCATCGGAAGTATTTGATTTTCTTCAATGGATAGATCGCTTAGAAACGACAGAGGTAAAAGCGAGTGATTAAGTTGTTTCATATAAGCGCCTATATCTAAAAAGTTTTGATTTAGTAAAAGTGGAACGGGTATTTCTGCTCCCTGGTCTAGTCGAAGGGTGTTTCTTTAGAACTCGAGGTTTGATCGAGAACGTTTCGACAGGCTCAACGAGCGGGTAGTTCTGCTCTCTGAGCCAGTCGAAGGGTGTTGCTGTAGAACTCGAGGTTTCATCGAGAGCGTTTCGACAGGCTCAACGAGCGGGTATTTCTACTCCCTGGGCTAGTCGAAGGGTGTTTCTTTAGAACTCGAGGTTTGATCGAGAGCGTTTCGACAGGCTCAACGAGCGGGTATTTCTGCTCCCTGGGCTAGTCGAAGGGTGTTGGTTTAGAACTCGAGGTTT
>JBFJZQ010000112.1:0-9644 GCA_041622015.1 Oleiphilaceae bacterium | reverse complement strand
GCTATCCAGTTTTCTTAGGCTCTGAAATTAAGCAACCTAAACCTGAAGACGCTTTCTTTCATGTTTTACCCATTCCCTATGAAGAATCAGTTTCATACGGTGGTGGAACAGGTGAAGGCCCTGCATCAATACTTGAAGCTTCGTGGCAGCTCGAAACTTGGGATGGAAAAAGCAACCCAAGTGCGCGAGGCATCTATACCCACCCACCTGTAGATACCAAAGCCGAACCAGAGCAAGTCATTGAAAATATCGCGGCCGCTACCAAAAAATTAATTGAAGCAGGTGGTTTTCCAGTAGGTTTGGGGGGCGAGCACACCGTCACCTACGGCATTATCAAAGGATTATTGGATGCAGGTTTTACCGACTTTGGTGTTGTTCAAATTGATGCTCATGCCGACTTACGAGAAGCCTATGAAGGCAATCCCTACAGCCATGCTTCAGTGATGAAACGTATAGTAGACTTGGACATTCCCTTGTTTCAATTAGGCATTCGAGCATTCTGTGAAGAAGAAGCCAGGACGCGTAAAACCCATGGTGTCTACCACATTGATGCTGACATTCTTGTTCCAAGAAATATTATGAAGATTGATTTGCCGGATGACTTCCCAAGCAATGTCTTTTTCACGCTGGATATTGACGGCATGGACCCTTCGATCTTCCCCTCCACTGGTACACCAGTTCCGGGTGGTTTAGGCTGGTATCAAACCTTGGCTTTATTCGAATCGGTCGCGAAACAAAGCAATATTATCGGTTTCGATATTTTGGAGTTTGCACCGATTAAAGGCTTCCATGCTTACGAATTTTCAGCAGCTTTACTCACCTATAAAATGATGGGAATTGTTGAGCGCTTAAAACTTAAGTAAACATAGGCATAAACTAAAAAAGCCCTGACGGCACATAGCCATCAGGGCTTTTTTATATTTTGCTAGAATGATAGGGTGTATTTTTTTAATCACACTTCAAATCAGACAAGGTTTTACTTAAAGTAATTCTTCTAACTTCGCCATGACTTTATCAGCGAAATCCGTCGTAGAAAGGATTTCTACACCAGACCCTGGCTTCGATAAATCACTGGTCGAGAACCCTGCTTCAAATACACTCTGCATTGCCGTCCAAACCGCTTGAGCTTCTTCTGTCATACCAAAGCTCATATCCAACATCAAGGCAACTGAACCAATCATGGAATAAGGGTTTGCTTTGTTCTGGCCAGCAATATCTGGCGCTGAACCATGTGAAGGCTCGTAATAGGCTTTTTCTGGCCCCATACATGCAGAAGGCATCAAACCAAGAGAACCTAAAATACCACCACCCTGATCACTCAAGATGTCACCAAACATATTTTCCATCACCATGACGTCGAACTGGCAAGGATTCAAACATAGGTGAGTGGCAGCCGCATCAACCAACATGTGAATAACTTTCACTTCCGGGAAATCAACAGCCACTTCTTCCAATACTTCATTCCAAAGTACAGAAGAGATTAAAACATTACTCTTATGAATATTATGCAGCACTTTCTTACGCTTCATCGCTTCTTTAAAAGCAACTACAAGGATTTGGCGAATCTGATCTTCATCATAATCCAGCGTTTCTTTTACATAACGTTTACCTTCAGCGGTTTTACCACTTTCTTTTCCGCCGAAGTACAAACCACCAATCAGCTCACGAATCAACATAATGTCGATACCTTCACCCACAACCTCTTTCTTCAAAGGAGAGAAATGCGCCATACCGGCAGGTAAAGAAATCGGACGGAAGTTTGCATAAGTATTCAAACGACGACGCATGGGTAATAAAGCACCACGCTCTGGGCGCTCTTCAACCGGAATTTTTTCAGATTCTTCATGACTCAAACCGATCGGGCCTTTCAAGATTGCATCAGCGGAATCACATAAGGCTTTGGTTTCTTCAGGGAACGACTTGCCGTGAGAGAAATAAGCACTCGCACCAAAAGGCCCATCAATACAATCGAACTTCACATCTCTTTTTTGTTCGATTAATTTTAAAACACGTAAGGCTTGTTCTGTAATTTCGGGGCCAATACCATCACCGGCTAATACCGCAATTTTGTATGTTTGAGTCATTTTATTTTCCTAAGGGTTGAACGTGGCGGCTATTGTAAAGATAGCAGCACCTCTCTGGCAAATTTATGTCCCTACCCTTTGATTTTAATTTTTAAGCCAACCAACAAATACCTTCTGTTTGAATTAGCCAAAAATTGTATTTATAGCCTTTGAGACGCCTGATATGGGACAGAATAAGTTGACTGTGAGCTCGCCTTTCGGTAACTTGCAATGCCTTTGTGGACAAGTTATTGCTCCACTGAATTAGGTTTTTGAATTAGTACATCTTTCTGAATTTTTTTACTCAGTAAATGTAAAAAAAGCCTACTGAATATAATTTGTGTTGAGAATGTATAGCAATGGCTTATGAAAATATCATTTATGAAGCAAGAGGTCCGCTAGGTTTAATCACGTTAAACCGCCCTGAAAAGTTAAATGCGGTTTCATTGGCTACCTTAGCAGAGCTTCATAGCGCGCTTACCATCGCAGAGAGTGATCCCAAGATCCGTGTTATTGGTCTAACAGGTGCAGGCACCAAAGCCTTTGCATCGGGTTCAGACTTGAATGAAGTAGAACATCGCGATATTAAAAAAGCGCTTGAACCAATTGTGCAAGGCTTAGCAGAACGAATGGAACGAGGTGAAAAACCTTCCATCGCTGCGATTAACGGCTTTTGTTTTGGTGGTGGCTTGGAATTAGCACTAGGCTGCGACATCCGTATCGGCTCCACCACAGCCAAATTTGCAACACCGGAAGGTAAACTAGGCATTATTCCGGGTGGTGGCGCAACACAAAGATTACCGCGTATTGTTGGCCGTGCCATGGGTATGGAAATGCTCCTAATGGGTGAAACCATTGATGCAGCACGTGCCTATCAGATTGGTCTTATTACCCGTCTTGTCGAACCTGAAGAATTAATTCCGATGTTAGAAAGCATGGCGGCTCACATTGCCGGCTTTGCGCCACTTGTCCCTCAGTTTATGAAATCCATGGTAAATTATGGCATGGAAGCTGGTCAGCATGCGGGTTTAGCACTGGAGAAATTTGCCCAAGCTGCACTCTGTGAAACTCAGGATAAGAAAGAAGGCTTGCGTGCCTTCTTGGAAAAACGCCCCCCTAATTGGTCTGGTCGTTAAGTTTTAACACTTTCTTGCTTTGTTGAAGTTAGCCCTCTTGGGCTGACTTCAATGTTCCTCTGCACTCGACCTGCATATGACTCCTCTCATTAAGCTTCCCCCCATACCCAGTTTAATTACGCTCTTTTTTATTATTAAGAAACTCAATTAAGTTTTCTTTTGGCATAGGCTTGGCAAAATAATAGCCTTGAAAAACATCACAACCATGGGCCGCTAAACGATCGGCTTGGGCTTTATTTTCAACACCTTCTGCAACGACTGGAATCGATAAACTTTTACACAAATAAATAATACTTTTTGCTAGTAACCAATCCTGTTCATCGGTCAAAATATCATTCACAAAACTTCGATCAATCTTTAATTCATTAATGGGAAGTTTACTTAACACACTTAAAGATGAGTAGCCGGTGCCAAAGTCATCCAAAGAGATATATACACCGCTGGATTTGACCTGCTCTAGAATAGTCTTTGCTCTTATTAAATCATCAATAAATAAGCTTTCAGTCACTTCCAACATAAAGGTCACTTCTTGACCGGAGTACTTTGCAAGCAGCCCTTGCAAATGTTCCATAAAATCATCATTAAACAACTGCGAAACCGATAAATTTACAGACACGCGCAGCTTATGCGTCAGTCCACAGGCTGCCGAAACCTCATAGCCATCTTTCAGTGCCTGCTCCATTACAAAATGCCCAATATCATTAATAAAGCCACTGGATTCGGCAACCGGAATAAACACATCTGGAGGCACAAAACCTAATGCTGGATTATTCCAACGCAGTAAGGCCTCGATACCCAAAACATGATAGGAATAAGCATCGACTTGAGGCTGATAAACCACCGTAAATTCGTTATTCTTTAACGCGGAAGCTAATTCGTGCTCGATCGCTGAGGCCTGTTTGGTTTTAATCTCTAACTCTTCAGTATAAAAGCCGATATTACGAAGTTTTCTCTTTGCTTCGTACATGGCCATATCTGCTTTACGCAAGAGCTCATCCAAAGAATTTCCATCACTGGGTGCAAACGAAATACCCAGCGAGGCATAAATTGCAAATTCCAAATGTTCGACATGAATAGTTTTCGCAAGAGCTTTAGCAAAATCCTCACATTTTTTAAGAAGAACTGACTGATTGGTTACCGGGCTTAAGACTATAAATTCATCACCACCCTGTCTGACACATAAACTGTCTTTAAAAAACTCAACCAGCCGTTCTGCAGCGACACATAAAATCTTATCGCCAGTGCTGTGGCCATAGATATCATTACAGGCTTTGAAGTTATTTAAATCTAGATAGAGTAATGAGTGCTCCCCTAAATGGGATTGTGACCATTCTTGATAATGATTTACAAGATAGCGCCTGTTGGGAAGTTTTGTTAAAGGGTCATGCTCAATTTGATGCTGCAAAGACTGCTTGGCTTGAATATCACGACGAGAAATTGTTTTAAATAAATAATACAAACCAAGGTTAAACAGCAGCAGAAAAATAATAAGCCAACTTGCAGGAGTCAGGATACGACTGAGAAGATCTGCATAAGAAGTAGCGGAGATAGTATATAAACCAAATTTTGGATCATAAGATATGGTAGCCAAGTTTAAGATATTATCTTTATCAGGTATGGTTAGGGTTAAATTTTCAGCGCCTTTTAGCAATTCATCCTTAGTAAGTCCTAACTGAAATTCTAAAATACCAAGAATAAAATCATAACGTTCCTGAGGTACAGGTTTCGTTAGCCAATTGTCATATCCAAGCTCTTCTGCAAAAGACACATACTGACGATATAAGTCTTTGCGTAACAATAAACGCCTAATATGTTGATAATGTGCTTTGCCACCGAACCAATTGTCATGTATTTGGCCGTAATTTAAATCGATGGAGATGACACCTATCAGGTCTTCAAATTCATTTCTTAACGCCAGGCTCAAAGGAATAAACCAGCCATTTCTTTGTGCATTGTAATAGGTTCTGCCCATTACAATGCCTTTGTTACGCTTTAACTCTATTAGTGCTGCAACATTTTGATTACCACGCCCTAAGTCAATAATGCCATTTCTTCGATCACCGCCACTCTCTAATAATACCTTGCCTTTAGTATCTGTTAACTGAATAGAAAAGAGCTCATTATTTTTTTGTATTTGCCGGTCAATCACTTTTTGGGCACGAGCACCTTGATCCTTAGACAACACCGTTAATAAATGCTCACCGATGACTTGCAAAAATGTTTCATATTTATTGAGGTAATTTGAAATGGAGTGGGCAATTAATTTGTTAGAATAGTTTTGTTGGTTGGCAGCGTCTTGCTTAATGTCTTGCCATTTTAATAATAAGAACGTGGCCGCCACCAGCAACGAGAAGCCTACTATAAACTGGTATGTTCGCCACAAAGCGCGGTTGGAGTTTTTTCGCATAATTTCACTATAGACTATTTTTAAAACAGTGCTGTATCTATAGGAAAATAATAAAAAATATATTGATATTAATTATTTGCAGGCATTAATAACGTTATTTACACCCTGCCTCATCAAAAGGTTTAAACCTAAGGAAACGAGGTTAAGCGTTTCATAAATTTTTTGACATCTTCAAGAATCATGTAATTAATCGGCACAAGTATCAAGGTAACAAAGGTAGCGAACAATACCCCAAAACCTAAAGAAACAGCCATTGGAATTAAAAACTGTGCTTGGGTACTTTTTTCAAATATCAGTGGCAGTAAACCCGCAAAAGTTGTTAATGACGTTAACAAGACAGGGCGAAAACGTGCACTACCCGCGTTTGATATTGCTTTAATGAGTTTGTCAGTTGTTTGGCTATGCCGGTTGATATAATCAACCAAGACCAAGCTATCGTTAACCACTACCCCTGACAGTGCAAGCATCCCCATCAGACTTAGGAGTGTAAGATCCATCCCCATAATGAAATGTCCGACAATCGCTCCCATCACACCAAAGGGGATTATACTCATTACAATCAGCGGCTGTAGGTAGGATGCAAAAGGAATAGCAAGCAAGGCATAGATAACAAAGATTAATCCTATCAAGCCCCAAGTTAAACTCTGAAAAGATTCTTTCTGTTCTTTCGCCTCACCTTCCAAGGAATAGTTAATGCCTGGATAACGCTCTAGCGCAACAGCCAAAAATGCCACTATATTGCGTTTAATAGCCTCGACATCGGCTTGCTCTTTATTGACATCTGCCAAGACATTCAAGGTTCTTTCACGATCGATACGAGTGATAGAAGACACACTAGTACCTGCCTTTAATTCTGCAAGCTCATTAAAGGGAATAGCCTGCGCAGAAGGCAGCCTGATCAACAGTTCGCTTAAACGATTTAAAGACAAACGTTCAGCTTCTGGATATCGAAGCATAATACTTACATCATCCCTTCCGCGTTGTACACGCTGCACCTCCAGCCCCCAGAATGCATGCCTGACTTGCTTTGTCACCTCACTTAGAGACAAGCCTAAACGATACGCCATTGGTTTTAGTTGAATTTGTAATTCTTTTTTCCCTTCGGAGAGACTATCGCTAATATCAAATACATTAGGATAACGCGCTAACTCTTGCTTCACTTCAGTAGCTATTTGACTAAGTTGCTCGACATTCTGACCTCGGAACTGGATATCGAGCGGATCTCCCGAGCGACCGATTTCTGCTCTGAATGTCAGTGATTCGGCGCCAGGAATATCACCTATCAAGGCCCGCCATTCACGAACCAAGTCGGTACTTCGGATATCCACGGTACGTGCTTCAGGCGAAACGACCTCAAAAAATACCCTGCCTTTGCTGGAATCACTTTTGCCTGAACCACCTGCATGACCAGATGTCGACAGAATGTGGGTGATCACAGAGTTCCCTTGTGAATCACGATACTTATCTTGCAGGGTCATTGCGGCTTCTGTCATCATGCCAATGTAGTGATCTGTGGTTTGGAAGTCAGTGCCGGAAGGCATCACCAAATACGCCCGGGCGACTTCACTTTCTACTCGCGGAAAAAACACAAAGCGCATCCAGCCACTACTGACTAATGCAATAATAATGAAACCAATACCTACAAACACAGACAAGGTCAGGTAGCGATGCTTTAAAGCCAAAACTAAACTTGGACGATAGTATTTCAAAATGGCGGATTCAAGCCCGTTCGCAATATTTTGCTGAATGCGACTAAATACATTTTGGCCTTCTTGATGCACGGACAAAGCTTTTAAGTGCCTTAAATGTACCGGTAAAATGAATTTGGACTCGACCAAAGAAAACAACAAAACAGGGATAACCACCATAGGAATCTGTGTAAATAAGATACTCCGACTCCCCTCGACCAGCGCTAAAGGGACAAA
The DNA here is from genome assembly GCA_041622015.1 of Oleiphilaceae bacterium. Classification (GTDB taxonomy): domain Bacteria; phylum Pseudomonadota; class Gammaproteobacteria; order Pseudomonadales; family Oleiphilaceae; genus PZPK01. The sequence continues at coordinate 2,113 of JBFJZQ010000112.1, read as the reverse complement.
AGCTGCTATGGTCGTTAATACGCCAAAAGTAACCGGAATAGAGACTTCCTGTGTACCTTTAATCACCGCATCTAAAGGGTTGTCGTTGCGCTGAATATGCGCATAGATGTTTTCACCGGTGACGATGGCATCGTCAACGACAATCCCCAATACCAAAATAAAAGCAAACAAACTAAAAATATTCAGGGTGACGCCCAAGTGAGGCATCACCAACAAACCACCCATAAAACTGATAGGAATACCGACACACACCCAAAACGCCACGGCAGGCCTTAAGAAAAGTGCGAGCAACACCAGCACTAAAAAGCCACCTTGAAGAGCGCTATTAAGAAGAGTATTTAATCTATCGGTCACGATGCTTGAGCGGTCGCGCCAATAATCAACACTTATACCTTCTGGCAAGGTTTTTCGAATAGAGTCGATATAATTTTTAACGGCATTGGCGACATCAATGGCACTTTGTTGGCCAACGCGATAAATCTCGATAGGTATGGCTTGTTGATTATTAAAGCGTATTTTGATTGGATCTTCTTCAAAACCATCTTTTAGAACCGCCAAGTCACCAAGTGTGAGCTGCCCACCCTCAGGAAGGCTAAGAATAGGTATGCGCCTAAAATCATCTACCCTGTAAGCTTGGCCTTTGGCTCGGATAAACACTTCACCGGCTTCTGTACGTAAGGTGCCTGCCGACAAATCAATGGAACTATTACGAATGCCCTGAGCAACCAGCTCCATCGTTAAGGCATACTCACGCAAAATCTCTTCGGGTATTTCGATGGTTAATTCAAAGGCTCGCACAGAATCTAAAAATACTTGAGTCACATCAGGAAGGCTACTTATCTCATCTCTTATTTGCTCAGCCATCATGCGCAGCTCTTGTTCACTCTGCACACCTGACACAACCACACCAATCACCTCATGCTTCCACTCTGCAATACTGACTCTCGCCCGTTCTGCCTCTATAGGAAATTCATTGATCGCGTCGACTCGACTTTTCACATCGTTCAATACATCTCGTTTGTTGTAACCAGTATCGACTTCAATCGAAACCAAGGCTGATCCTTCAAGTGATTGTGAGGTGATTTTTTTTATACCTTGAAGATCAAAAACAGCCTCTTCTATCAAAATAGTAATGCCTTTTTCTATTTCTTCAGGAGAACTTGAAGGATAAGACACCCCCACATTAATGATGTCACTTTCAATATTGGGAAACACCTCTAAAGGGATAAGCCTAAACATAGAAAAGCTACCGGCAAGAAGTATCAGAACCATCAACAAATTGGCTGCTACCGGATTGCGTGCAAACCAGTCAATCAGTTTATACATAAGTTAACTCGCAGCATTCTGATTAGCAGAAATGTCAGTGTGTTCAGTTGATAATAGCGTTCCTGAAACGGGGTTGCCTAAGGGCGTGGTGATTAAAATATCCCCCGTTTCTAAACCTTCTTTAACCACCGCATTTTTTTCATCACTCCAAATAAGTGACACTTTTCGTTTCACTAAACGATCTGCTTCTGCAAGGTAGACGGTATCATTTTGATAAAGCGCACTACGAGGAATAATAAAAACATTTTTTATTGGGCGACCTTTAATACTCGCTTTAACAAATTGCCCCAGCTTTAAAGTAGTAAAACTATCAATGAGGGGATTGCTTTTAATGTCAGCGATTAGATGCAACTGTTTACTTTGAGGGTCAACAACATGTTCAACAGCACTTATTTTTGCACCCCATTGTTGTTCACCAACCCCATGGCTAGCTTCCAAAACTATATGTGATTGTTTATTTGTGCTCTCGCTTGAAGCTGAGCCCGGTAAATCCAAAAACTCGATTTGTGATAGTGAAACAGGCAAGCGGACGTCTAATGACTCTGAACCAAAAATATCTGCCAAGACAGTATTCGTGCCTAAATATTGCCCTTCATCAACATACTTATTTCGGACTTTACCGGCATAAGGCGCGATAACAGCGGTTTTTTCCAAATTAAGCTTCGCTTGCATTAGCAAGGCCTCAGCAGAACGAACTTGGGCTTTTGCAGCAATAAGATGGGGCTTTCTAAGCGCTAAAGAAGTCGCGATGTTTGATTGACCAATTTTTTTCCAGTTTGCGTCAGCT
>JBFJZQ010000111.1:0-9746 GCA_041622015.1 Oleiphilaceae bacterium | reverse complement strand
TTTATCGTTCATGGTTGAACTCCTTCTTGATTGGACTGTTGATCTCGCTTTGGTGAACCAAAGCCTGCTGTAAGCAGCAACTCACTTTGATTTTCTTGAAAAAACTGCAACGCTTTATACACCGCATTGACAATGGCACGGGGTGTGATGGTTGCGCCGGTCATTTGATCAAAGTCTCCACCATCTTTTTTGACGGCCCATGCGGACTCTTCAGTATTATCCAAAGATCGCCCCTCAAATAAACGCACCCAATCAGACTTTTTAATATCAATTTTGTCACCTAAGCCAGGGGTTTCTTTATGTTCAATAACACGCAAACCGACAATTGCACCCGATAAGTCAATACTCATGATTAACTTGATTGGGCCGGTATAACCATCGGGAGCCACAAGTGGCAATATAAAATAGCGCGGCTGCCCGTCATTTAGCGCAACAAACGCCTCACCGGCTTCTTTCAAACCTAGCTGCTCTTCTGCCTCTAACCAAAATGCATTATCCAGCAAATCATTATCAAACTGACCAATAGGCACCACTTGCAACAATGCTTTAGAACGAGCTTGTTTGATCTGATCTACAATTCGCTCTTTGGTTACCACTTGAGTCAGCGCAATTAACCCTGCGGTAATAATAGCAAATAAACTCAAACCCCAAGCCGAGCGGAAAATTGAACGCCCTAGGCTTTCTGACTCTAGCTCTTCTATTTCATTTACTTCGGTTGGCTCAGACACAATTAATGCCTCTCTTTTGCTTTGGGGCCGCGCTGCGCCTTGGTATGACCATAGGTTCTGGGCTGGGTGTACACATCAATAAGCGGCGCCGTAAAATTCATTAATAACACCGCAAAGGCAAAGGCATCCGGATAACTACCATATCGACGAATAATATAGGTGAACACCCCCACACCGAGTCCAAAGATCAAGCGGCCCCGTGCGGTGGTACAAGAGGTGACGGGGTCAGTTGCAATAAAAAAGGCACTCAACATGGTGGCTCCCGCTAGCATATGCAGCATGAATGGTGCACTTTGATCGGCATCCCAACCTAAAATTAATGCCGGAATAGCCAAGCCTAAAAGCACACCCGCTGGGGTTTGCCAAGGAATGACTTTAAGCGCAAGCAAGACCAAACCACCGGCAAGAAATGCCAAGTTTACCCACTCCCAACCTAATGCATAGAAACGACCAAACACCGGTGACTGAAGTACTTCATCGGAAAGTGAGTGGGCTATTTCATGCTTATAGGTATCCAGTGGCGTCGCCCCTGTAAAGGCGTCGGGTAGGGCTGTTTCTGACCATATCTTTGCAAAAGTATCAGTGATGGAAGGCGCATGTTCAAGCAGCGACAAGGGCGTCGCCCAATTTGTCGTCATGGCGACAGGAAAAGACACCAACACTAAAGCGTAACCTACCATGGCAGGATTGAAAGGGTTGTAGCCCATACCACCATAGAGGTGCTTGGCAAAGATAATAGCAAAAGCCGTTGAAATTAAAGAGACCCACCAAGGGGCAAACGGCGGCAAGGCCAAACCTAATAGAACACCTGTTACTAAGGCACTATAGTCATTTAGATAGAAGCCCAGAGGGCGTTTACGAATTTTTAGAATAACCGCTTCGCTGGCAAGTGCAACGATCGAGCACCATAAGACATTGTGCAAATTCCCCCAGCCAAAGAAAATCGTTTGAGCGATCAAACCGGGTATCGTCATCGCGATGACCCAACGCATCATGATCGAGGTGCGCTGAGGCCCTTTGGAGTGAGGTGAACTAATCGAGATTAACGCCATTAAGATTTTCCACCCTTGCTTTGATCACTTATGTCAATATTAAGCTGCTCTTGGGCTTCTTCAAGCGCTTGTTTTGCTGCTTCAACACGAACTTTATTCTTCTCCACTGCTCGTGTTAACTTCTCTTTCTGCTCATCCGCAGCTTGCGCCAAGGCATCTTCCATTTTGATGAGTTTCGCTTGGGCTTTTTCCAAAACCAAGGTTAAAGCGTTTAAATCGGGTTTTTCAGCTTCAGCTATCGTGCTTTGCGCTTCATTCGCGCCTTGAGACTTCGCTAAGGAAGCTTTCGCATCTTCGAGAACTTGTTTTGCTTGCTCTACCCGCAGCTTATTTTTTTCAACAGCGCGCGTCAGCCTTTCTTTCTGCTCATCCGCAGCTTGTGCCAAGGCATCTTCCATTTTGATAAGTTTCGCTTCGGCTTTTTCGACAGCTAAAGTCAGCGCTTCTATATCTGGCTCATCTTGCTCTTGAGCCTCTGTAACTGACACACTTTGAATTTGTTGTGCTTTCTGAGCTTTTTGCCAAGCCATTTTGGCCTGATTAACCCGCATCTGATTCTTTTCAACGGCACGGGTTAATTTATCGACTTGTTCAGAATTATTTGCTTTCGCATCATCCAGCGCATCAAACATTTTATCCAGTTTTGCCTGGGCTTTCTCCCAAGCTGACTTTAAGGTGTCGAGATCAAGCGCTTCATCTGCCAGTGCCTGTTTCGTTTGGGATCGATCAGATGCTTCTTGCACCACGGCTTTAGATGCCGAGTCAAGGTTCATCTCTGCTTGTTGTTCAGCTTGCGCTAATTTAGCGGCTTGTGCTTTGGCAGCCGCTTCAGCCCGCTCTTTCCGCTTCGCCGCTTTTTCAGCTTGCTCTTGCTCTAAACGTCTTTGTCTGGCTTCGAAACGCTCACGTGCCTGATCAGATTTACGGTGATTTTCTCTCTGCTGCTTAATTTTCCCTTTCGAGTGACGATAATATTGCACCAAGGGAATAGAGCTTGGGCAGACATAAGAACAGGCACCGCATTCAATACAGTCAAACAAATTGTGATGCTCAGCCTTTTCGTATTCTTCTGCGCGCGAGAACCAATATAATTGCTGCGGCAACAATTCCGCCGGGCAGGCATCGGCGCACAAACCACAACGAATACAGGCTTGCGCAGGGGGTGATAAAGGCAATTCTTTGGGGCTAGGCGCTAAAATACAGTTGGTCGTTTTGACCACGGGTACTTCAGAGTGCAAGAGCGTGAAGCCCATCATTGGCCCGCCCATAATCAAGCGCTGAACCTTGGCGGATTGATAGTTCACTTGTTTTAACATCCAATCAATCGGCGTGCCTAACAATACTTCGACATTGCCTCGCTCCGCTATTTGCTCTCCGGTAAGCGTGGTAATGCGCGAAATTAAGGGTTCACCAAAACGCACCGCACGGTAAATCGCCGCAACCGTTGCGACATTTTGGCAAACAATACCGATATCGGCTGGAATTCTGCCACTTGGTACTTCCTTATTGGTCAGCAGTTTAATCAGCTGCTTTTCACCACCCGATGGATATTTAGTGGGCACCACACACAGCTGAATGTCTTTTCCAGCCAGGGCTTTTTGTAAGGCTAGAATTGCCTCTGGCTTATTGTCTTCGATACCAATTAAGCACTGATGTACACCTAGTACCTTGATCAGGATTTCTAAACCTTCAACCACCTCACTCGCGCGTTCTTGTAATAAGCGATCATCGGAGGTGATATAAGGCTCACACTCAGCGGCATTTAGAATCAGCGTATCAATAGTGGCTAAGTTGGGTGGCGCTATTTTTATTGCTGTCGGAAAACCAGCACCGCCCATACCTGCGATACCCGCTTCGCTTACTTTGGCTTGAATTTGGCTGGTACTTAGTTGGTGAAAATCTTCGCAAGGATGCAGTTCACACCACTTATCTTCACCATCGGGAATTAAGGTAATACAGCAATCGGTTTGACCTGAAGGATGAGCAATTAATTGATCATCAATCGCCACCACTTCGCCCGAGGTCGGAGCATGCAAAGCCACACTAAACGGACCGTCGGCATCCGCCAGCTTTTGGCCTTTTAACACTTTTTGGCCGACTTCAACGTGCAGTTTACTCGCTGCACCAATGTGCTGCTTTAGCGGCAATATGAGTTTAGGCGGTAAACCCAAAACTCGAATTGGCTGTTGATTAGAATCGGTTTTATGTTCTTCTGGATGAATGCCGCCATGGAAGTCAAAAATATCCACAGAACAAGTCGGTATTAGCTCTTGGGTAGTCATACGGATTCCGCTCCATGATAAGAAGCAGAATCCGTCGCAATAATGTTTAAAGGTTTGGGCGCATCCCAATTCCACGCGGCCAAGCCATTGTCCACCGGCACCATATCAATGCAGTCAACCGGACAAGGCTCAACACATAAATCACAACCGGTACACTCAGAGGCGATCACGGTATGCATGTGTTTGGCCGAACCTAAAATGGCGTCGATCGGGCAAGCCTGAATACATTTTGTACAGCCTATACATTCATCTTCACGAATCACCGCCACCGTCTTCGGTTTTTCTACGCCGTGTTCGGCATCTAAAGCAGGTGCTTCAACATCCAGTAAATCCGCCAAGGCATGAATCGTTTCTTCGCCGCCGGGAGGGCATTTATTAATCTCTTCACCCGCCGCAATACCTTCGGCATAAGGCCGGCAACCAGGATGACCGCACTGGCCACACTGAGTCTGTGGTAAAAGGCTATCAATCTGATCAACGATCGGATTACCTTCCACTTTGAAACGAACAGCCGCAAAACCTAGCAAAATACCAAACACCATCGCCAGACCAAGCAGAGCAACTACCGCGGTTAATATGATGCTGACCATTAAATATTCACCAAACCCGTAAAGCCCATAAAGGCAAGTGACATTAAGCCCGCTGTAATCATTCCGATCGCTGAGCCTTTAAAAGGGATGGGCACATCGGCCACGGCAATTCGCTCTCTCATGGCAGAAAATAGGATCAGGACCATCGAAAAGCCTACAGCCGCACCAAAGCCATACAGAATGGATTCCATAAAGCCATTCTGTTTTTTGATATTCAGTAAGGCCACGCCCAACACAGCACAGTTCGTGGTTATTAGCGGCAAAAAGATACCCAGCACGCGATACAGCACCGGACTGGTTTTGCGCACCACCATTTCGGTAAATTGCACGACAAAGGCAATCACCAAAATAAAGGTGATGGTCTGTAAATATTCCAAGCCAAGAGGCTGCAACAAATAATTAAAGGCTAAATAGCTGCATAAAGACGATAGAGTCAGCACGAAAGTGGTTGCCAAGCCCATACCCATAGCCGTTTCAAGTTTGTTGGAAACCCCCATAAACGGGCACAAGCCAAGAAACTGAACCAACACGAAGTTGTTCACCAAAATGGTACTGACTAAAATTAACAGGTATTCACTCATTGCTTTTTAAGTGCTCCAAATAGCCTTTTTTAACAAAAATATTAAGAGCCAATAAATAAAGGCACTTACACAAACTGATGTTTCCGTTCCCTGAGTTTGTCGAAGGGTATTCCTATATTTACATAATTCTCATGCCAGGCTGTGCGCCCGAATGGGGTTCTAACAACCAAATATCTTTGCCGCCCGGTCCTGCGGCCAAGACCATACCTTCAGACATGCCGAACTTCATTTTTCTAGGCTTCAGGTTGGCCACCATCACGGTCATTTTGCCAATCAAATCTTCCGGCTGGTAAGCCGACTTAATCCCGGAAAACACCTGCTTTTCGGCAAAGCCTAAATCGAGCGTCAACTTAAGCAGTTTCTTCGCACCTTCAACATGCTCGGCATTCTTGATCAGGGCAACGCGCAAATCGACTTTAGCGAAATCATCAAATTCGATTTCTTCTGCAATCGGCTCAACAGCTGTTGGTGTATTTTCAGTTTTTTCTGTTGGCTTCTCTGCTTTCTTACCTAATTGCATTTCTTCAGCTGCGGCTTCTTTCGATGCTTCGACCATGGCATTGACCTTATCCATCTCAACACGCGTCATCATGGGTTTGAATTTGGAAATTTCGTGCCCTAACAATAACTCGGTGCGCGCATTCCAGTTTAATGAAACATTCAAAAATGCTTCGGCTTTTTCAGTCATAGCGGGTAAAACAGGCGCTAAATAGGTCATTAACTGACGGAACATATTAATGCCGTTAGAACAAATCTGTTGCAGCTCTGCCTCTTTACCTTCTTCTTTGGCGATCACCCAAGGGGCTTTCTCATCAATGTACTGGTTTGCCAGATCAGCCAATTCCATAATTTTACGGATGGCTTTGCCAAATTCCCTGCCTTCATAAAACGCGGCGATTTCATCTCCCGCCTCGGTGAACTTGGCAAGCAAGTCTTTCTCTAAACATTCTTCCGACAGACGACCTTCAAAACGCTTGGTAATAAAACCAGCACAACGGCTCGCGATATTCACCACTTTACCGACCAAGTCGGAATTGACACGCTGGGCAAAATCTTCCAGGTTTAAATCCAAATCATCGACGTGGCTAGTGAGCTTCGCCGCAAAGTAATAACGTAAATATTCAGGGTTCAAATGTTCAAGATAAGTCCGCGCTTTGATGAAGGTGCCACGCGACTTGGACATTTTCTTGCCATTGACGGTGACAAAACCATGGGCATGCACACCGGTCGGCGTTCGGTAATCGGCACAACTTAGCATCGCAGGCCAAAATAGCGCGTGGAAGTTAATAATGTCTTTACCGATGAAGTGATACAACTCGGTCTCGGAACCGGCTTTCCAGTACTCATCAAAATCCAAGTCTTCGCGCTGATCACATAAGTGCTTGAAGCTGGCCATATAACCCACAGGGGCATCTAGCCAGACATAGAAATACTTACCGGGCTGATTCGGAATTTCAAAACCAAAGTAAGGTGCATCACGACTGATATCCCATTCTTGCAAGCCAGAATCCAACCACTCTGAAAGTTTATTGGCAATTTGTGGCTGAAGCGTACCGCTACGGGTCCAGTCTTTTAGGAATTCCGTGAAGTCAGGCAGTTTGAAGAAGAAATGCTCGGAATCTTTCTCAATTGGCGTCGCACCGGAAATGGCAGACTTAGGATTAATCAATTCCATGGGCGAATAAGTCGCACTACAGACTTCACAGTTATCGCCGTATTGGTCGTCACTTTTACACTTCGGACAGGTGCCTTTGACAAAACGGTCGGCCAAGAATAATTGTTTTTCAGGGTCGAAAGCCTGCCTAATTGAGCGCGAGGAAATTTTCCCCTTAGCTAAACAGGCTTCATAAATGCCGCTAGCGAGTGTTTGGTTTTCTGTAGAGTGCGTTGAATAATAGTTATCGAAGGCCACTTGGAAGTCGGCAAAATCCTGCTGATGTTCAGCATTAATACGGTCAATTAATTGCTCAGAGGTAATGCCTTCTTTTTCTGCGCGCAACATGATTGCCGTACCATGGGCATCATCGGCACACACATAGGTACAGGTCTGGCCACGCGATTTCTGGAAACGCACCCAGATATCGGTTTGTATGTATTCCAACATATGACCTAAATGAATAGGACCGTTAGCATAAGGAAGGGCACTCGTTACCAGTATTTTTCGCACAGATATCTCTACTCTTTAGTTTGGACTTCTTGAAAACCAAATTCTTGAAAAAATCAGCTTTAACTTAAACACACTGCCACGGCAGCTAAAACCGGCGCAATGATACCTAGTTATTGGACGTTTTTCATCCTAAGCATGGACTAAATCTCAGAGTTTCATAAAAAAACCTGCCTAATTTTAACGAAACGGCCTATGCAAAGCCTTTCATAAGTTTCTATGAATGTTTGCACCGATACAACACAGCTATTTGCTTCTTCGCTTGAGCATATATCGCTTGAAAAAAATCAGGTAGAATGCCGAGCACTTTTGCGACACAAGCAACTTTCCCGTCATCTAGAAAACCAGCAAAAACAGCATTCGGAGTGATTATGTCAAACGTCAACAAAACCGACTTAGAAGACGCGATTAAAATTTATCGTGACCCTTATCTTAACCAAGACTTATTCGCGTTAAAGGCCGTCAAAAAACTTGAATGTGAGAATGGCAAAGTCACTGTCGATATCGAAATGCCCTATGCCTGTAGCGGGTTAATGGGCGGCATTAAACAAATACTTGAAACCAACCTTGAATATGTCGAGGGCGTTGAGTCTGTCGATATTTCAGTGCGCAGCAAAATAGCAGTTCATACTGTTCAAAACGACTTAAAAAGCATAGATGGCGTGAAAAACATTATCGCTGTGGCCTCTGGAAAAGGCGGTGTCGGAAAAAGCACCACAGCCGTTAACTTTGCCTTAGCTCTTGCTCAAGAAGGCGCGCGTGTCGGCATTATCGATGCCGATATTTATGGCCCAAGTATGGGTATGATGCTGGGCATTCCCGATGGCCAGCGCCCTGAAACAGTCGATGGCAAATGGTTTATCCCGATTCCGGCGCATGGCGTGGAAGCCAATTCCATGGCCTTTTTGGTTGATAACAATACCCCCATGGTGTGGCGTGGCCCTAAAGTCAGCGGCGCACTACTGCAACTAGCCACCCAAACGAAATGGAGCAATCTGGATTATCTGGTCGTCGACTTGCCACCCGGCACCGGCGACATTCAGCTAACACTAGCGCAACGCATTCCGGTAACCGGTGCAATTATTGTCACCACACCCCAAGACATTGCCTTGCTAGATTGCAAAAAAGGCATCGAGATGTTCCGCAAAGTCGACATCGATGTCTTGGGTGTGATCGAAAACATGAGCGTACATATTTGTAGTAATTGTGGCCATCACGAACCCCTATTTGGTGAAGGTGGCGGTCATCGTATTGCCGAAGCCTATGACACCGAAGTACTAGGAGAGATGCCCTTACACAAAACCATTCGCGAACAAACCGATGCCGGAACACCTACCGTTGTAGCAGAGCCAGATAGCGAAGTGGCGCACCTTTACCGCGATATTGCCCGCAAGGTCTCAGCGTTGATCTCTCAAAAGCCCATTGATACGCGACATAGTTTTCCGCATATCTCGGTCAATAATCTTTAATTAAAGACACTTAATTAAGGGCTAAAAGAAAAACAATAGTATGCGCTTACTATCTCGAATAATCATGATAGTAGCGCTTTTAAATATGGAACACATGAAATGCCCATTGAAAATTACTCGCTGGAACTAATTCGATTTTTGAAAGCACCTGCAAAAGCAGCAAATAGAACGATTTATACTCGCGCAGTTGAGCATCAAAACCAGCTAACCAAACCACCCGGCTCACTGGGAAAACTAGAAGAACTCGCCACGAAATTAGCGAGCCTGCAAGAAACCAATTCTCCAAAAATTGACAATATCCTTATTCAAATTTTTGCCGCTGATCATGGCGTGGTTGAAGAAGGCGTTTCAGCCTTCCCACAAGCCGTCACCGCTGAAATGATTAAGAACTTTTCGGCAGGAGGTGCTGCCATCACTGTCCTTGCAAAATCTTTAGGCGCAGATTTTGGTGTCATCAACTTAGGTACGGTTTCTGTCCTCCCGGAATTAAACAAGGTTCTTGATAAACGCATTAGTTCAGGCACGAAGAACTTCTGTAAAACTGCGGCGATGACAGATGAACAGTTAGAAACGGCCTTACTCGCCGGTAGAAACTTGCTACGCCAAACGCTTGAAACGCAACGACCCGACTTATTTATCGGTGGAGAAATGGGCATAGGTAACACCACATCCGCCTCCGCGCTCGCCTGTGCAATACTTAAGCAACCTTTAACCACTCTGGTTGGCAAAGGCACCGGCGTGGATGATGCAGGTGTTAAGCGTAAAATTGATGTCATCGAACGCGCGCTAACACTGCATAACTCAGCGGTTGCCAGCCCGCTTACCAGCCTGCAAGCATTGGGCGGATTTGAAATTGCCGGCTTAGTCGGCGCAACGGTGG
>JBFJZQ010000110.1:0-9747 GCA_041622015.1 Oleiphilaceae bacterium | reverse complement strand
TAGATCTCACGCAGGATTTTAAGTTTAGAGGAGATGAGCAAATTATTGTATTTGTTATCTTCAATTTATTGAAAAATGCGCTTTCTCAATCAGAATATCCTATTGACTTTGAAGTACATTTATCAACGTGTATTAGTGAAAGTATGAACTGGTTAAGTTTTCGCTACAATCATCAGGCTAGTTATCAGATAGATAGACGTTTTAATACTTATACTCAGGATGAAAATGAAGTTAAAGGTAGGCTTAACGCAAGTTTAAGTTTTGGGTATTGTCATCGCGTGATGAAAGCATTATCTGGTGAGTTTCATTATTCAACGCATGGAAATGAAGCTAGTGAGTTTAGGCTTGGTTTTCCGGTACTGCACTAGCTCGATTTTGAACGCATCATTTGTTAGCTTGAGTGTTTTGAATGCTGCCATTAAGTTCATTTAGGTCAATGAGTTTTATCTCATCCCAATCACTATCTCTTGCAACTTCAAAACCATTATCTACAAATATGTAAGGTAATAGTTTTTTTGCCTCTTCGTTTTTAATCATATCAACAAAAGCGCGCTTTAATTTAACGAGAGAAAAAAAGTCAACCCGAGGGTGTGCAACGAATGCATGAGGTGAGAAACCGGGGCTATCCCAAACTACTTTTAAGCTATTGCGTATTTCGATGGGTTGAGCGAGGAAGTTCTCATGTGTTCCTGAGCCCGCAATATATTGTTCGTTAATGACTTCTTTGTACACAGCTGCTTCAGAAGATAAAAACTGTGGAATTATATTGAAGTTCAAGCGCTTTAAGCTTTCTCGGGGGGCAATGCTTGATTCAAAATTTAGAGGGTTTGGAAAGGCAATAATCGCGTCGCGTAGCTCGGAGAAACTTTTGATTTTGCCATTTTTTTTAACAAAAATAATGCCTCTTATCGGTTGTGCTTTACGTTTAACTTGAGCTTGATAGCCAGGATTTTGTCTAAAGGCATCAAATTGGAGCGGACTAACAAGTGCTAAATCATAATATGACTTGGCCAAATTTAACTCAAAATCCAGTTGGCTTGTTGCGGGTTCAAATTTCAGATCAAGACCTGTTTCTTTGGAAAGGTAAGAAAATACTTCAACCCAGATTTCATTTTTACCGGGTACTATGTCGATGTTTGTGGGTTTTTTTATGGGAAGGGCATCTTTTTCGGATTTAAGTTTCTTTATGCTCGGCTCAATTGTTTCAGGGGTGTATATGCTTACAGGAACTGGGTAAGAGGGAGCAATTCCGACAATGAGTTGCTTTGCAAATAAGGGGGCAGAGCATAATAAAGAGAATAGGAAAACCTTTAAATGGAGATGCCTATTGATAGAAAAAAATAATCGAGGGAAAGAAAACAGCACATTTGGCTCCAAATGATATGAAACCAGGTAGAATTTTAGCATAGATGTTCTTAAGGGGTTTGTTCAATTTAAGAAGGTGTTTATAAATTGAACAATGTAAGCGTGATTCAGTTTACATTTCCATTGAGCGAAACCTACCTTTCTGGTAATCTGGCGCCCCATCTCGAGATGAAAATCTCCCCCTTCTAACCAATTAAATAAACTAGCTTGTAATCGCTTGATTTAAAAGTGATTTACTTGTTTTTAGTCTGAGAAACTGACGGGATTTACATGACGCGTTTTATCTTCGTGACCGGTGGGGTTGTCTCTTCCTTAGGGAAAGGCATCGCATCAGCATCCTTAGCTGCTATTTTGGAAGCGCGTGGCCTTAAAGTCACTATGCTAAAACTCGACCCTTATATTAATGTTGATCCAGGCACGATGAGCCCCTTTCAACATGGTGAGGTATTTGTGACGGAAGACGGTGCCGAAACGGATCTAGATCTTGGGCATTATGAACGTTTTATACGTACCACGATGACAAAACGAAATAACTTTACCAGTGGTCGCGTTTATGAAGATGTTATTCGAAAAGAGCGTCGCGGGGATTATCTAGGTGGAACCGTTCAGGTCATTCCTCATATTACCGATGAAATTAAAAGGCGTATTGTCGAAGGCGCAACAGGCTACGATGTGGCTTTGGTTGAAATCGGGGGTACGGTTGGTGATATCGAGTCACAACCTTTCTTGGAAGCAGTTCGACAATTAAAAATTGAAGTAGGTTCGCAGCGAGCCTTATTTATGCATTTGACGCTGGTTCCCTATATTGCCACGGCGGGTGAAACTAAAACCAAACCAACTCAGCATTCTGTAAAAGAAATGCGCTCCATCGGTATTCAGCCAGATATTCTAGTTTGTCGGTCGGATCACGAAATTGATGTCTCATCTCGACGCAAAATAGCCTTGTTTACCAACGTTGAAGAGCGAGCCGTTATTCCCTTACAGGATGCATCTAGTATTTATTTAATACCTAGAATGCTCCATGAATCGAAGCTTGATCAAATTGTTGTTGAGCGTTTTGGCTTGGATTGTCCAGAAGCAGATTTGTCTGAATGGGATGAAGTGGTTGAAGCCGAGGCAAACCCAGAGCGTGAAGTCACCATTGCCATGGTGGGTAAGTACATGGAGTTGCTGGATGCCTATAAGTCGCTCATTGAAGCGATTAAGCATGCCGGAATTCGAACGCGCACTAAAATCAAAATGAAGTACATCGATTCAGAAACCATTATTGATAATGGTACTGGCGCTCTTGAAGGTGTTGACGCAATTTTGGTTCCTGGTGGTTTTGGAAATCGTGGCGTTGAAGGGAAAATTCAAACTGTTAAATTTGCACGTGAGAATAAAGTGCCCTATCTGGGTATTTGCTTGGGTATGCAGGTCGCTGTTATTGAATATGCTCGTCATGTCGCTGGGCTGACTGAGGCGCATAGTACCGAGTTTAAGAAAGATTGCTCCCAGCCCGTAATTGGTTTGATTACCGAGTGGCAGGACAGCACGGGTAATATCGAGCAACGAGATGCGGCTTCAGATCTGGGTGGTACCATGCGCTTGGGTGCCCAGGAATGTAATCTAATGGATGGCTCGCTGGCTAAAGAGTGCTATGGCAAGAACGTTATTGTTGAGCGCCACCGCCACCGATATGAAGTGAATAATAATTATCTATCCACGCTTGAAGCGTCAGGATTGGTTATTTCTGGAAAATCAAAAGATAACTCATTGGTCGAGATGATAGAAGTGCCGAATCACCCCTGGTTCGTTGCCTGTCAGTTTCATCCAGAGTTTACCTCTACCCCGCGTGATGGGCATGGTTTATTTGAAGGCTTTATTCATGCCGCTATTGCTAATAGTAAAAAAAGCTAAATTAGTTAGCCTTATGTCGAGATGAGTAAAATGACACAGAAAATCATTCAAGTAGGCGGTGTACAAATTGGCAATCAACTGCCATTTGTGTTGTTTGGTGGTATGAATGTTCTGGAGTCGCGTGACCTGGCCATGCGTGTTGCAGAGGCATATATTGAAGCAACCACAAAACTGAATATCCCCTATGTTTTTAAAGCATCGTTTGATAAAGCCAATAGGTCATCTATCAATTCTTTCCGGGGGCCTGGCTTGGAAGAAGGTCTGCGTATATTTGAAGAAGTGAAACAGACCTTTAATGTGCCGATCATTACCGACGTTCATGAACCCGATCAAGCAGCACCAGTCGCGGAAGTGTGCGATATTCTTCAGCTACCAGCCTTCCTCTCTAGGCAGACCGATTTAGTGGTGGCCATGGCGAAAACAAATGCCGTGATTAATATTAAAAAGGCACAGTTTCTAGCGCCCCAAGAAATGAAGCATATTTTGAAAAAATGCCAAGAAGCGGGCAATGATAAGCTTATTCTTTGCGAGCGTGGCAGCAGTTTTGGATATAACAATCTTGTGGTTGATATGCTTGGGTTCGGAGTAATGAAGGCTTTCAATTACCCGGTATTCTTTGATGTGACGCATTCTCTTCAGCAGCCGGGAGGTCGTGCCGATTCTGCGGGAGGAAGGCGTGAAGCAGTCACCGATTTAGCCTTAGCGGGAATCTCCCAAGGCTTGGCCGGTTTATTTTTAGAGGCTCATCCAGACCCTGAAAACGCGAAATGCGATGGCCCTTGTGCGTTAAGATTAAGTCAATTAGAACCCTTTTTGACGCGAGTCAAAGCGCTAGATGATTTGGTTAAAAGTTTTAAGCCTCTAGATACCGCTTAAAATTAAAGTTTTTAAAGCCAAGAGCGTTCTAAAGTGCTCTTGGCTTTGTAAAGATTTCATAATTGGAGAATAGTTAAATGACAACGATTGTTGATATTAAAGGCCGTGAAGTTCTCGATTCACGAGGTAACCCGACAGTAGAAGCAGATGTAATTTTGTCATCAGGTGTAGTTGGCTCTGCATGTGCGCCATCAGGTGCATCAACGGGTTCACGCGAAGCACTTGAGCTGAGAGATGGCGATAAGGCACGTTATTTAGGTAAAGGTGTTTTGAAGGCTGTTGCAGGTATTAATGGTGTTATTCGGGAAGCCTTAATCGGTAAAGATGTCACTGATCAGCGTACTCTTGATCAAATTATGCTCGACCTTGATGGTACTGAAAATAAAGCAAAATTAGGTGCTAACGCTATTTTGGCTGTGTCTTTGGCGTCAGCAAAAGCGGCAGCGAAGGAAAAAGGTGTGGAATTATACGTACATATTGCTGATATCAACGGTACTCCTGGGCAATATTCTATGCCAGTACCGATGATGAATATCATCAACGGTGGTGAGCACGCTGATAACAACGTAGATATCCAAGAGTTTATGGTTCAGCCTGTTTCTGCGCCAACGTTTGCTGAAGCCTTACGAGCGGGTGCAGAAATCTTTCATGCCCTTAAAAATGTCTTGAAAGCAAAAGGCTTAAACACCGCTGTGGGTGATGAAGGCGGTTTTGCGCCGAACCTTTCCTCGAATGCCGAAGCCTTAGCTGTTATCAAAGAAGCGGTATCAATAGCGGGTTATGAGCTAAATAAAGATATAACCTTAGCTTTGGATTGTGCCTCTACAGAGTTCTATAAAGATGGCAAGTATGATCTTAGTGGAGAAGGTAAGGTCTTTACTGCTGAAGGTTTTAGTGATTATTTAGCCGAGTTGTGTGACCAGTACCCAATTGTTTCCATTGAAGATGGTCAGGATGAATCTGATTGGGCAGGCTGGAAGTATCAAACTGAAAAACTAGGTGGTCGTGTTCAACTGGTGGGTGATGATCTTTTTGTCACAAACACTAAAATTCTTTCAGAAGGTATTGAAAAGCATATCGCGAACTCAATATTGATCAAGTTCAATCAAATCGGTAGCCTGAGCGAAACCTTGGATGCGATCAAAATGGCGAAAGATGCAGGCTATACAGCTGTTATTTCTCATCGTTCAGGTGAAACAGAAGATACAACCATTGCTGATCTTGCTGTGGGGACATGTGCAGGCCAAATCAAGACAGGTTCATTGTGTCGTTCGGATAGGGTTGCAAAATATAATCGTTTGTTACGCATCGAAGAACAGCTAGGTTCAAATGCGCCTTATAAAGGTAGATGTGAAATTAAAGGCCAGTAGTTCCTTTTGAGCTTCAATAAAAGCATCGTGGGCAGCCTCGATGCTTTTGTCGTTTTAGAGGGCATTAAAAATTTCTAATATTGATCTATCATTTAGCAGAAAGCTCTTTTCTGGGCTAGAGTAATAGCACTGTGTTTTTCTGGCATCGTCTTCGGTGCTTTCAGCTGTTTAGGTGATAGTATTTTTAATGATCATGTTCGACGAAAAATAACCTTAGGATCGCAATTCATATGAAGTTGTTATGGAGTGTCATGCTGTTGGTCATAATAGGCCTGCAATACCGTCTATGGATAGGCAATGGAAGCTATTCAGAAGTCTGGATGCTTGAATCAAAAGTTGAACAGCAAATAGCAAAAAATAAAATTCTCGAAAATCGTAATAATCGTTTGAATGAAGAGGTGCTTGATCTTAAAAGCGGCTTTGATGTGATCGAAGAGCGTGCACGATTTGATTTGGGCATGATTAAACAGAATGAAAGCTTTTATATGGTGGTTACGTCGAGTCATTGAAATTAACCGCCTTCACTTATAATTGATACCCTCCTAAATATGTCCAATATCGTTTCTCCAAAATTTTGGGTGATCATCCCGGCTGCTGGCATCGGTACTCGTATGCAGTCGGATAAGCCCAAACAATATCTTCAGATTGAAAATAAGACTATTTTAGAACACAGCATAAGTTGTTTTCTGAGTCATCCTTCGTTTGAGCAAGTCTTTATTGGTTTGTCGGCGCAAGATACGTTATTTGAGCGCTATGGCTTAAATAAAATACCAGGTGTTGAAGTGTTTCAAGGCGGTCAAGAACGCGCCGACACTGTGCTAAGTGGGCTAGCGTTTCTGTCTAGGCGTGCAAAAGCGGGAGATTGGATTTGGGTGCATGATGCAGCACGTCCTTGCTTATCGAAAGAAGAGATAGACTTGTTAATTAATTCTCTGGAACGTGATGTTTCGGGTGTGGTGTTAGGTGTGCCTGTTAAGGATACCTTAAAGCGGGTTTATGAAAGCCAAGATCAGCATTGTATGCCCTTGGTACAAGAAACCCAAGATAGAAGTAATTTATGGCGAGCCATGACGCCACAGATTTTTAAGTATTCTGATTTAAGTGCAGCTTTAGCGTTTTGCAGAGAAAACAATATTACTGTAACAGATGAGGCATCTGCTATAGAAAGAATGGGCTGGCAAATGTCTATGGTTCATGGTTCAGAGCAAAATATAAAAGTTACTGTGCCTGCCGACCTAATAACTGTCCAAGCTTGCTTGGCAAAAAAGCAAAGCGAGCAAACCTTGCGGAAAAATACTATGCAGTACCCACGAATAGGCACTGGTTTTGATGTTCATGCATTTGGTGAAGGTAGCTTCATTATCTTGGGTGGTGTAAAAATTCCTTATGAAAAAGGGCTGATTGCACATTCTGATGGCGACGTACTTTTGCATGCCATTATGGATGCAATGTTAGGCGCTTTAGCCTTAGGTGATATAGGTAAGCACTTTCCAGATACTGATGAAAAATGGAAAGGTGCAAATAGTCGAACTTTACTGAAAGCAGTGAAGGATTTACTTGGAAATCAAGGTTATCAGCTTGGAAATATCGACTGTACGATCATTGCACAGGCGCCAAAGATGACACCACATATTTCAAAGATGCAAGCGAACCTTGCAGAAGATCTTCAAATAGAACCCGATTGCATCGGCGTAAAAGCCACGACAACCGAAAAGCTTGGTTTTACAGGGCGCAAAGAAGGGATAGCGTGTCAGGCAAGTGTTATTCTGGTGCCTTTGTTATCGGGTAAAGATTTATGAACTCTATTTATGAATTGAACTTTCCGCGCGCCACGAAGAACCCACCCGCAAGCGGCATTATTAAGGAGTGTGTTGATGATTTTTATGTCGAAGAACTGTTGAGTCCTGAACTAGCTGGTGAAGGAGAGCATGTTTGGATTTGGCTAGAAAAACAAGGTCAGAATACCGAATATGTTGCTGAGAAAATAGCACAATTTGCCAGGGTAAAGTTAATGGATGTTGGCTTTTCAGGATTGAAAGATCGGTGGGCGGTGACCCGTCAATGGTTTAGTGTGTATTTAGGAAATAAGCCTGAGCCTTCTTGGTCTGAGATAAATTTGGAAGGCATTAATATCCTAAAACATGAGCGCCATCTTAAAAAACTAAGACGAGGTGAACATGCGTCTAATGCTTTTAGAATTGTTGTTCGTTCGCTTGAACAAGACCAGTTTGTCGATGAAGAATTAAAAATAATTAGGGATGCTGGTTTCCCTAATTATTTTGGTGCGCAGCGTTTTGGGTTTAATGGGGCGAACCTAGAAAGAGGAGAGCGTTTTTTTAATGGGAAATTAAAAGCGTCTCGCTCTCAAAGATCATTCTATTTATCGGCGGCAAGGTCATTTCTATTTAATCAGAATTTGTCGAAGTCGATTCTTGAAGGTACATGGTTATCTGATAGGCGCGGTGGACCTTTATATGGTGATGAGGTTTCTGGCGTGAACGAGTTGACAGAAGCTGAGCGTGATATATTGAACGCCTATCCAGTATTTGCGGGTGCTATACATAAAAATAGATTGAAATTAGAGCGTAGACCCTACGCTATTGTGCCGGAAAATCTAAGTTGGGAGCTCGCAGATAATACCCTTAGACTTTCTTTTTCATTGCCTTCAGGCTGCTTTGCCACTTCCCTGATTTCAGAGTTGATGGACTATAAAGTAGGCTTGGGTGCAGCTAAAAGTGGATCTGAATAAGGCTAAGCATTATGACTATTTTACTTTCAAATGATGATGGCGTTCATGCTGAAGGGCTCTCTGTATTAGCCAGACTTATCTCCGAGCAATATGAAACTAGGGTCGTGGCCCCCGACAGAGATCATAGTGGGGCAAGCGGTTCTTTGACCTTGGGGCGACCACTTAAGGTTGCTCGTACTTCCTCAGGTTTTTTGTCAGTAGACGGAACACCGACGGACAGTGTTCACTTAGGGTTGTCGAGTTTATTTCAACAGCAATATGGAAATGATGAGTTCGTCGATTTTGCGAGAGTTATTTCTGGTATAAATAGTCACGAAAATTTAGGTGATGATGTGCTTTATTCAGGAACCGTTGCTGCAGCGATTGAGGGGCGATTTCTAGAGCTGCCTGCCATTGCGGTTTCATTGGTGAATCGTGGTAATTTTTTTTATGACACTGCGGCATTAGTCGTGTTGGATTTTTTGGAAAAAAGTAAGGCTTATCATTTTCCAAAACGCACAGTTTTGAATATAAATGTGCCGGATATTCCTTATGAAGAATTGAAAGGTGTTAAAGTAACCCGTTTAGGGCATCGTGCGAAGGGACAAGACCCACACCTTGTGTCAGACCCGAGAGGTCATCAGCGTTTCTGGATAGCGTTGGCGGGTGATGGTGATGATGCAGGTGAAGGGACCGACTTTCATGCTGTGTCAAAAAATTATGTATCAGTCACACCCATACATGTCGATATGACACAATATGATGTACTGAATTCAATGAAAACTTGGTTAGAGGAATAGCTGGTGAGTCAGACTATTGATCTGGCAGGGATAGGTATGACCTCCAAGCGAACTCGCTTGCGATTGGTGCAAAGGCTAAGGGATGGCGGTATTAAAAATGAAGCGGTTTTATCTGTTATGGCTGAAATGCCGCGTCATATATTTCTTGATGAGGCCTTATCGCATCGAGCTTATGAAGACACAGCCCTACCGATTGGTCACAACCAGACTATTTCACAACCATATATAGTTGCGAGAATGACGGAGTTGTTGTTGGAAACCTCACCACGACGTGTGCTTGAATTAGGCACAGGTTCAGGATACCAAGCTGCGGTATTATCTCAGTTGGTAGATGAGGTATTTAGTGTTGAGCGAATTAACCCTCTTTTGATTAAGGCGGTGAATCGTTTTGAGCGTTTAAATATAAAAAATATTTTTACGCGTCATGCTGATGGTGGGATTGGTTGGCCTGAGCGAGGTTTGTATGATGCGGTTATTATGACGGCAGCGCCTAAGGAAATTCCGCAGGAACTGGTCAGGCAGTTAAAAGAAGGAGGACGAATGATTCTACCTTTAGGAGATGTGACCCAGAGTTTAACCGTGGTGACCCGCAGAGGCTCAAGTTATGAGCAAAAAATAATTGAGCCGGCCATGTTTGTACCTTTTCTGCCAGGAACTATTCGTTAGAACGCATTAATCATGATGATTTGATGTATCCCCTGATTGTGGC
>JBFJZQ010000109.1:0-9761 GCA_041622015.1 Oleiphilaceae bacterium | reverse complement strand
CTCGATGAAACTGAAGACCTTATTCATTTTAAATTGTTTCATGCAGATCAACCTATACCACTTTCTGATGTCATGCCTATCTTTGAAAATATGGGTTTCAGAGTTATCGGTGAACACCCATATGAATGTGTCGACAAAGAACGAAAGACTGTCTGGATACACGACTTCACCTTAACTGCAAATTCTCATCAAATTATTGATATTAATAAAATCCGTAAAAACTTTGAGTCTCTATTCTTAAAGGTCTGGGAAGGCAATGCCGAGAATGATTCGTTTAATCGTTTGATTATTTCTGCCTACATGAACTGGCGTCAAATCGCGATGTTACGGTCTTATGCGCGTTATATGCGACAGATACGTGTGAGTAATTCACAGCGGTTTATTGCAAACACGGTTGTTTCGAATACCCATATCACTAGTATTTTGATTAAACTTTTTGAGTCTAGATTTAACCCTGAACAGTTCGAAAAAATTGATTGTAAAGAGATAGAAACTGAATTTCTTGCGGCTTTAGATGACGTGCATAATTTATCAGAAGATAAAATATTACGACTTTATCTGGATCTCATCAAAGCTACAATGCGGACTAACTTTTATCAAAAAAATGAAGAAGGGGAGTCGCGTTATGCTATCGCATTTAAGTTCCATCCTCGGCTTATTCCAAATGTACCTATGCCAGTGCCAATGTATGAGATTTTCATATATTCGCCAAGAATAGAGGGGGTACATTTAAGGGGGGGGAAAGTCGCTAGAGGTGGTTTGAGATGGTCAGACCGGTTTGAAGATTATAGAACAGAAGTTTTAGGTTTAGTTAAAGCACAACAAGTAAAAAATGCCGTTATTGTGCCTGTGGGGGCTAAAGGTGGCTTTGTAGCAAAACGCTTACCCGAAGATCGGGACGCATTTATGAAAGAGGGGATTGCCTGTTACCAAATTTTTATTCGCGGTTTGTTAAGTGTTACTGACAACCTGGTTGATGGTAAAGTCGTTAAACCGCTAAATGTTGTTTGTCACGATGATGATGACTTTTATTTGGTTGTAGCGGCCGATAAAGGAACAGCAACATTTTCTGACATCGCCAATGAAATATCTATTGAAAAAGGTCATTGGTTAGGGGATGCATTTGCTTCAGGTGGCAGCCAAGGTTATGACCATAAAAAAATGGGTATCACCGCTAAAGGCACCTGGGTTGGTGTTCAGCGTCATTTTAGAGAACTGGGGCATGACATTCAGACAACACCTTTTACAGCAATTGGTATTGGTGATATGGCCGGTGATGTATTTGGAAATGGTATGTTGCTTTCGCCTTGTACAAAATTAATTGCTACCTTCAATCACATGCACATCTTTTTTGATCCTGACCCAGATCCTGCAATAAGCTTTGATGAACGTAAGCGTTTATTTGATTTACCTCGCTCATCTTGGGCTGATTATAATAGAGAACTGATTTCTACAGGAGGCGGTGTTTTTTCACGTCAGGAAAAATCTATCAAGCTTTCACCTCAAATGCAGTCATTTTTAGATACTTCTGAAAAGCAAATGCCACCTAACCAACTAATAAATAGCATCCTTAAAGCACAAGCAGATTTGTTATGGATAGGCGGAATTGGGACTTACGTCATGGCAAGTACGGAGACGCATGCCGACGTGGGCGATAAAGCCAATGATGCATTACGTATTACTGGAAGCGAACTGAATGTGAAGGTTGTGGGTGAAGGAGGGAATCTTGGTATGACCCAACTCTCACGTATTGAGTATGGTTTAAAAGGCGGAAGATTAAATACCGACTTTATAGACAATGCCGCGGGTGTTGATTGTTCAGATCATGAAGTTAATATCAAGATTCTTTTGAATGAGATTTTAGTCAATGGCGATTTAACGGAGAAACAACGAAATAAATTACTTTCAGATATGACCGGGGATGTTGCTCAATTAGTCTTGAAAAACAATTATCGTCAGACTCAGGCAATCAGTCTTGCACATCGAGATGCTTTACCTCGTATGGAAGAGTATCGTCGTCTGATTAATTCGATGGAAAGCGCTAAAAAATTAAACAGAAAATTAGAGTTTCTTCCTTCTGATGATGCTATTACAGAACGGAAATCATTAGGGCATGGTTTAACCAGGCCTGAACTTTCTGTACTAATTTCATACGTTAAAGGTGATCTAAAAGAAACCTTAATCAATTCAACTTTACCTGATCAAGATCACTTGGCTCATGAAATTACAGAGGTTTTTCCTAAACAAATAACAAACAAATTTAAAAAAGAACTTAGAAATCATAGATTGAGAAGAGAAATTATTTCTACGCAAGTAGCGAATGATATGGTCAATCATATGGGAATAACCTTTGTTGAAAGGCTCAAGCAATCCACAGGAGCGACTCCAGCTTCAATATCACTGGCTTACATTATTGCTCGGGACGTTTTTGATTTAGAAAAATGGTGGCTTGCTATTGAGGCACTTGATCACAAAGTACCCAGTCTGCTTCAACTTCAAATGATGTCTGAGCTAATGAGTTTAATTAGACGTGCATGTCGTTGGCTAATAAGAAATCGCAGAAGTGAATTAAATGTTGTTGAAAATATGGAACGTTTTCGTGAGGGTATTCGTAAAATTGCTAAGTGTCTTCCTGAGTTTCTAACTGGCTCATCTAAAGAATCATACGAAGCAAGATTTCAAAACCTTGTCGAGCAGGGTGTGCCTGAAGAATTGGCGTCAGTAGTAGCTGGGGCAAGCCATTTATATGCTGCATTGGGTATCATTGAGGCGCATCAGGTGGGTGATGGCAAGTTAGAGTCCGTTGCTAGTATTTATTACCTACTCGGTAACAGATTGGACTTAACATGGTTTGGTCATCAAATAAACACCCTGACGCCGCTCACGCATTGGCAAGCTCTTGCACGTGAAGCGTTTAGAGAGGACCTCGATTGGCAACAGAGGGCTCTTACTGTAGGTTTATTGAAACTCAAAGACGATACTCAGACTATTGAGCAGCGTGTTGATAGCTGGATGAATCAGCATAGTGATTTGGTTGACCGTTGGAAAGCGATGCTTACGGAGTTCAAAGCCAGTGAGGATGCTGAGTTTTCAATGTATTCAGTTGCTTTAAGAGAGTTGCTGGATTTAGCGCAAAGTACAGTTCATTCAGTTCCCAAATAATGAAAAATTATTTTTATCGATCAAGCATTGAACAAATGAATTATAAATTTGCTCAATGCGATTAGATAAGCGAAAATGGCGGCTTTTTTAGACCTCTTGGGGAGAAATTAAATGCCGTCACGTCGTGAACTAGCCAATGCCATCCGCGCTTTAAGTATGGATGCAGTGCAAAAAGCTAAATCCGGTCACCCTGGTGCGCCAATGGGAATGGCCGATATAGCTGAAGTTTTATGGAACGGTTACTTACAGCACAATCCTGCAAACCCCCAGTGGGCCAATCGAGATCGCTTCGTGCTTTCTAACGGTCATGGTTCAATGCTGATCTACTCTCTTCTGCATTTAACGGGTTATGATTTAAGCATCGATGACCTTAAGAATTTCCGCCAATTACACTCAAAGACACCTGGGCATCCTGAATATGGCTATACACCCGGTGTAGAAACAACGACAGGGCCACTTGGTCAAGGTATTGCAAACGCAGTCGGCATGGCTTTGGCTGAAAAAGTCTTGGCAGGGCAATTCAATCGTGACGGCCATAATATCGTCGATCATTATACCTATACCTTTTCGGGCGACGGTTGTTTAATGGAAGGTATTTCTCATGAAGTATGTTCTTTGGCAGGTACTTTGGGTCTAGGAAAGCTTGTACTGTTTTATGACGATAATGGTATATCTATTGATGGTGAAGTCGAAGGTTGGTTTACCGATGATACGCCAAAGCGTTTTGAATCATACGGATGGCATGTTATTCCTAATGTCGATGGTCATGATTCAGAAGCCATCAAAGCTGCAATCGAGGCTGCTAGAGCAAACCAAGACCAGCCGACGATTATATGCTGCAAAACAATTATTGGTTTTGGCTCTCCAAATAAAGAAGGTAAAGAAGATTGTCATGGTGCTCCATTAGGCGATGATGAAATTATAGCTACTCGCGAGCGTTTAGGCTGGTCACACGCAGCCTTTGAAGTGCCTGACGACATTTACGCTGGCTGGAATGCCATTGAAAAAGGCGATGCTTTAGAAAAGAGTTGGAATACAAAGTTTGAAGCATATAAGACAGCTTTCCCAGATTTAGCAGATGAATTAGAGCGTCGTCTAGCTGGTAAATTACCAGAAAGTTTTGCTCAAGATGCGCAAGACTATATCAATAAATGTCAGGCAGATGGCGCTACTATTGCTAGTCGTAAAGCATCTCAAAACTCTCTGAATCAATTCGGTCCAATGTTGCCAGAAATTTTAGGTGGGTCAGCTGACCTTGCTGGTTCAAACCTGACAATATGGGATGGCTGTAAGGGTGTCAGCAGAGAAGATGCAAACGGCAATTATATTTATTATGGCGTACGTGAATTCGGAATGTCCGCTATTATGAACGGTGTTGCATTACATGGTGGCTTTATTCCTTACGGCGCAACATTCCTGATTTTCATGGAATATGCACGTAATGCTGTCAGAATGTCTGCATTAATGAAACAGCGCGTTATTTATGTGTTCACTCATGACTCAATTGGTCTTGGTGAAGATGGTCCGACA
This sequence comes from Oleiphilaceae bacterium, assembly GCA_041622015.1. GTDB lineage: Bacteria > Pseudomonadota > Gammaproteobacteria > Pseudomonadales > Oleiphilaceae > PZPK01. Next base: position 5,069 of record JBFJZQ010000109.1, on the reverse strand, counting down.
CATCAACCTATCGAACAAGTTTCAAGCTTACGTTTAACGCCCAACATGAATCTTTGGCGTCCTTGTGACACAGTAGAATCTGCCGTTGCTTGGAAACATGCAATACAGCATGAAGATGGTCCAAGTTCATTAATATTTTCTCGACAAAACTTAGCGCATCAAGATAGAACAGCACAACAAGTTGCTGATATCGAGAAGGGCGCTTATATTCTTAGCGATTCTGACGGTCAACCTGATCTTATCTTAATCGCAACCGGCTCAGAAATTGGTTTAGCGCAAGAAGCAGCCGTTAAACTTAGAGAGTCCGGCCATAAGATACGTGTTGTGTCGATGCCTTCAACAGATGTTTTTGACCAACAAAGTGCTGAATACAAGCAAAGCGTTTTGCCTCTTGACGTGAGTGCTCGAGTCGCAATTGAAGCGTCGATGGCTGATTACTGGTACAAATATGTTGGCATAGATGGACGAGTGATTGGTATGACTACATTTGGTGAATCAGCGCCTGCGAATTTATTGTTTGAGGAGTTTGGCTTTACGGTTGCAAACATACTTCTTGTCGCTGAAGAATTGCTTTAAGTTGTTACAAAATGAGTAATGGATTGATTAAATTGCTGAGATATTCTCAATGACCTACCGTGTTGCAATCAATGGCTATGGTCGAATTGGTCAATCCGTACTTCGAGCTTTTTATGAATCGCGCCTATCAGGGGGGGATTCATACCCCTTCCAAATTGTCGCAATTAATGAATTGTCAGATATTGAAACAATCGCCTATCTAACTCGTTACGACACTACTCATGGTCGTTTTCCGCTTAAAGTCGAAGTAAAAGGTAAGAGCGCTTTAAGTATTGATGGTGATGAGATTTTAGTCGTAAGGCATGAAAATGTCGAAGATCTGCCTTGGTCAGAATTAGATATTGATCTTGTTTTAGAATGTACCGGCGTCTTTAGTACCTGTGCATTAGCGTCAAAACATATTGATTCGGGCGCAAAGCGGGTCTTATTATCTCAGCCTGGTGATGAAAGCGTCGATAAAACAATTGTTTATGGTTTTAATCATGAGAAAATAACAGGAAAAGAAACAGTTATTTCAAATGCCTCTTGTACCACCAACGCAATTTTACCGCTTATCAATATATTGAACGAGTCCTTCGATATCCAATTGGGTTCGCTTACTACCATCCATTCAGCGATGAATGATCAGCCTACAATTGATGCTTATCATCATCATGATTTGCGACGCACCCGCAGTGCGATGCAAAATGTAGTACCTGTTGAAACAGAATTAGCAAAAGGCATTGAACGATTCCTGCCAGAAATGAAAGGCAAGCTTACAGCAACAGCTCTGCGGGTTCCGGTGATAAATGTCTCCGCTATTGAATTAAATCTTATGGTTTCAGTGGCAACTTCAGAGCTTGAAGTGAATAATCTTTTGCAGGAAAGAGCTGAACAAGATGTATTTAATATGCTGGCTTATACCGACCAACCTTTAGCCTCTTCAGATTTTATTCATGAAATTCATTCGAGTGTCATTGATGCAAGCCAGACTCGTGTTGTGGGTGGCAAGCTTATTAAGTTATTAACCTGGTTCGATAATGAATGGGCCTATGCCAATCGCATGTTAGATGTTGCATCCCATTGGTTAATTCAAAAAAACAGTAATTGAATTGATATTAATTTTAAAGTTAATTAGGAGTTTGCATGAACGTTATTAAGATGACTGACCTTGATCTTAAAGGTAAACGCGTTCTTATTCGAGAAGATTTAAATGTACCTGTCAAAAATGGAAAAGTAACAAGTGATGCTAGAATTCGTGCATCTTTGTCGACTATCGAGTTTGCATTGAAGGCAGGCGCAAAAGTAATGCTTATGTCTCATCTTGGAAGACCCACGGAAGGAGAATATGCAGAAGAGTTTTCACTTGCTCCGGTTGCTGATCATTTATCATCACTTTTAAACAGAGAAGTCGCACTTATAAAAGACTGGAATGCAAAATTTGAGCTTGATGATGGTGCTATTGTTTTATTTGAAAATGTTCGTTTTAACAAAGGTGAGAAGAAAGACGATGAAAGTCTTTCAAAAAGCTATGCAAGCCTATGCGACGTTTTTGTGATGGATGCCTTCGGAACAGCGCATAGAGCGCAAGCATCAACCCATGGTGTGGCTAAATTCGCACCCGTGGCTTGTGCAGGCCCTTTATTGGCGGCAGAGCTGGAAGCCTTAGCAAAAGCACTGGACAATCCTAAACGCCCGCTTGTTGCAATAGTTGGGGGTTCAAAAGTTTCTACTAAGCTTACGGTTTTAGAGTCTCTATCGACCATCGCTGATCAATTGATTGTTGGTGGTGGCATTGCAAATACTTTCTTAGCTGCTGCAGGATACCCTGTTGGCAAATCACTTTATGAAGAAGATTTGTTAGCAGATGCGAAAGCTTTGGCAGCCAAAACTTCCATACCCTTACCGACAGACGTAGTGGTTGCGAAAGAGTTTTCTGAATCAGCAGAAGCCACTTTAAAGAAGGTGTCTGAGGTTAGCTCAGATGATATGATTTTTGATATTGGTCCTGATTCGGCAAGTGCCTTTTCTGACATTCTTAAAAATGCTGGTACTATTATCTGGAATGGCCCTGTAGGCGTTTTCGAGTTTGACCAGTTTGGCGAAGGCACCAAAGCACTATCTCTTTCAATTGCAGAGAGTGAAGCGTTTTCAATTGCGGGCGGCGGAGATACCTTGGCTGCTGTTGATAAATATAATATTGCTGAAAAGATTTCTTATATTTCGACTGGTGGTGGTGCATTCCTAGAGTTTGTAGAAGGCAAAACGCTACCCGCTGTCGCCATCTTAACCGAGCGTGCGAAGGCTTAAATTAATTATTCTAAAAGGAGAAAAACATGGCTTTAATCACAATGCGCCAGCTATTGGATCATGCTGCAGAGTTCGGATACGGTGTTCCTGCATTCAACGTTAATAACCTTGAGCAAATGCGCGCCATTATGGAGGCGGCTGATCAAACCAACAGCCCTGTTATTGTTCAGGCTTCAGCCGGTGCCCGAAAATATGCAGGTGCGCCTTTCTTAAGACATTTAATTCTTGCTGCAATTGAAGAATTCCCGCATATACCTGTTTGTATGCATCAGGATCACGGAACTTCACCATCAGTTTGTCAGCGCTCAATCCAGCTAGGTTTTTCATCTGTTATGATGGATGGCTCGTTGCGTGAAGATGGTAAAACGCCTGCCAGTTACGAATATAATGTAGATGTTACTAAGCGCACAGTTGAAATGGCGCATGCATGCGGCGTTTCAGTTGAAGGTGAGCTTGGATGTTTAGGGTCGTTAGAGACTGGCCAGGCAGGCGAAGAAGATGGTATCGGGGCAGAAGGCACACTAACGCATGATCAGATGTTGACAGACCCAGAAGAAGCAGCGGATTTTGTGTCTAAAACTGGTGTTGATGCTTTGGCGATAGCCTGTGGAACAAGTCACGGGGCCTATAAATTTACCCGTCCACCAACTGGAGATATTCTAGCTATTGACCGTATCAAAGCAATTCATCAACGAATTCCAGGAACACATCTAGTGATGCACGGATCATCCTCAGTTCCTCAAGATTGGTTAGCTATTATCAATGAATATGGTGGTGAAATCCCAGAAACTTATGGTGTTCCTGTCGAGCAAATTTGTGAAGGTATTAAGTATGGTGTTCGTAAAATAAATATTGATACCGATTTAAGGCTTGCATCTACAGGTGCAGTTAGGCGTTTTATGGCTAAAAACCCTTCAGAGTTCGATCCACGTAAATATCTGAAAGAAACCGTGACAGCGATGAAAGAAATTGTCATCGCACGCTATGAAGCATTTGGTACAGCTGGTCATGCTAGTAAGATACATGCTTTAAGTTTAGATACCATGTTTGAGCGTTACGAGTCTGGTTCTCTTGCGCCAAAAATAACCAAGTAGTTATAATTTATGGAAGGCTCGTTTTGAATTAGCCTTCCATATCTCTCCCCACTTCCTGTCAAATCTCAAAAAAATACTTACAAGCTGTTACATGTCGCACACTATTAAATTATTGCGATAGTTTGTGATATAAGAGAATGGTATAAAAGACATCCCAAACACTATCTGATCAATCAAATACATGGAGTTTTAATGTATTCTCAGGCGATACTCAATAAGAAATGGATACTTGCAGTTCTCAGCATGAGCTTGTTAGCCTGTGGTGGTGGAAAAAGCTTCGATTTGCCTGAAGAGCCAAAAGATACAACGCAGCCAAGTGTCGACAGTGCTCTACCCAATGATGAGAATTCAAATAATTTTGAAGTTGACTTTAAAGTAGAAGTCTTATTTACAGAGCTAATGAATGCAGACTCATTAATTGCTGAAGAGGGGGTTAAGCTGTATTCAGGAAAATTTGACTTTGAAACATCTATCGATATTGAACCAAGAGATTCTTCTATTAGTCTATCTGTAGTTCCTATGGATTCAATCAACATTATCACGGGTTTACAAGAACAAATTCCCGCTACGAAATTAATGCTTACACATGCCAGCAAGCGATTTGCATTAAATACAAACTATACTGTCATAGTGGATTACCCCGCAAGAGATCTGGTTGAAGATGATACTGAAACAGAAGATACTGATGAAAGAAATTTTATATCAGATCCGTATACTGTTGAGTTCACAACAGAGAAAGGAGAGTGGAAAAGCGCAATATCAGTACCCAATATATCAATTGAAAACCTCGGCACGCAGAACGCATCACCAATCAAGCAAGAAAAAAATCAATATTCACCGCAGGTCATTAGTAACTCAAAAGGCGATACCTTTGTGTTGTGGCGACAGGAAATAACACCGGGCACAACACAGCTATGGGCAAGTAGATACCTCGCAAATGAAAAGAAGTGGAATTTGGTGAATAAAGCTGACCAAGTATGTGATCAAGCTTATTGTGCTAATGCCACACAAATAAGCGATAGTATTCCTACCAACGTCCTCGAATATAGTGCTTCGGTTAATAATAATGGACAGTTAGCGATTGCTTGGTCACAAGCCAGGCAATCTGGT
>JBFJZQ010000108.1:0-9879 GCA_041622015.1 Oleiphilaceae bacterium | reverse complement strand
TAATAACGGCCTGACCGACTTCAAAGATATCCTCGGCTTTAGTTTGCAGGAAGATACCACGCGGGTAGCCTTGTTTATCACCACAGCCATTATGCTGATTATTGTATTACTGCTTAGCCAAGCCATCTTCAAATCGCGCTTTGGTAAGGTGATTGTCGCGATTCGAGACGGCGAAGCGCGTGCACGGTTTATTGGCTATCGAACCGAGCGTTATAAAGTCTGGTTGTTTGTTTACTCAGCGGTGATTGCCGCGGTAGCGGGCGCATTGTATGTGCCGCAAGTCGGCATTATCAATCCGGGAGAGTTCTCACCGATTAACTCAATTGAAATGGTCATCTGGGTCGCTGTTGGTGGTCGAGGCACATTGGTCGGAGCCATTATCGGTGCCTTATTAGTGAACTACGCAAAAACTAAATTTACCGCCATCATGCCCGATGGTTGGTTGTTCGCCTTGGGGGCTCTTTTTGTTCTTGTAACGCTTTATCTACCGAAAGGCATTTTGGGCGTGGTGGAGCAATTTAAAGAAAAACGCATGCAGAAACAGCAAAAGCAACAAGGTGCGTCTTCGAATAAGCAAAGCGAAAACCTACAGGAGAAAACATCATGAGCGTGATTGATAGCACACGAGAAGTCATGCGTCGTGATCAGGTATGGTCGTTTATGGCTCAGCCAGAACCTGTGATTGATGTCTCGCACCAAGTCATTCTGTATATCGAAGGCTTGTCTGTCAGTTTCGATGGTTTTAAAGCCTTGAATGATATGAACCTGTATATCAATGATGGTGAACTGCGCTGTTTGATCGGTGCCAACGGCGCCGGTAAAACCACTTTAATGGATGTCATAACCGGCAAAACCAAATGTGATACCGGCTCGGTTTATTTTGGCCAAACCCATAATTTATTAGATAAAAATGAAGCCGATATTGCCCAACTAGGCATTGGTCGAAAATTCCAAAAGCCAACGGTATTTGAAGCGCATACGGTACTCGATAACTTGGAACTGTCTTTAAAAACAAATAAAGGCATTATTCCAAACTTGTTTGCGCGATTAAGTTCCACTGAAATTCAGAAGATAGATGAAGTACTCGAAACCATCGGTTTAAAAGATAATCGTATGCTGCTCGCAGGCTCTTTATCTCACGGCCAAAAACAATGGTTGGAAATCGGTATGTTGCTGGTGTCTGAACCTCGTTTATTGCTTGTGGATGAGCCTGTAGCTGGCATGACAGCGCAAGAAATCGAGCGAACCGCCGAGCTGTTAACGTCATTAGCCGGTGACCATACCGTGGTGGTGGTTGAACACGATATGGAGTTTGTGCGTTCTATTGCCAGAACCGTCACGGTCTTGCATCAGGGGTCGGTGTTGGCTGAAGGCACGATGGATGAGGTGCAGAATAATGCTTCGGTTAGAGAAGTCTATTTAGGTGAAGAGGAAAGCGAATCATGATTTCGATTAACAAAGCTAATCAGCACTATGGCGGCACACAAATTCTGTGGGATTTGGATATGCACATCGAAGCCGGTTCGCGTACGTGTATCATGGGGCGTAACGGTGTTGGAAAAACCACCTTGTTGAAATGCTTAATGGGTTTATTGCCGCTTTCGAATGGTGAAATTCTGATGGAAGGCCAGCCTATCCAGAAAAAATCTGCCGAAGCGCGAGCACCGGCGGGTATTGCCTATGTGCCGCAAGGGCGTGAAATTTTTCCTTTATTAACCGTAGAAGAAAACTTACGCTTGGGCCTCCCTATTCGCAAAGGCCGAATGCCAAACGCAGCCGATGCCAAGGAAATTCCGCAGAAAATTTTTGATTTATTCCCCGTACTCGGTGATATGATGCACCGTCGCGGCGGCGACTTATCCGGTGGCCAGCAACAGCAATTAGCTATCGGACGAGCTTTAGTGATTGAGCCCAAAGTTTTAATTCTGGATGAGCCCAACGAAGGCATTCAACCTAATATCGTCAAACAGATTGGCGATGTCATTCTTAAGCTCAACGAAGAAGAGGGCTTAACGGTGATTTTGGTTGAACAGAAGCTAGGTTTCGCACGCAGAGTAGGGCAGTCATTCCGCTTGATGGATAAAGGTCGTGTTGTGGCGAATGACAGTATGGACAAACTGAGCGATGATTTGATCAAACAATATTTGGCGGTCTAATAATATGGCTTACTTAAACTATTCGCTTTGCTTTATAGGGTGCGCCATGCGCATCAAATATTAGGATAGTTTGGCCGTGGTGCGCATGGCGCACCCTATAGAATAAAAGGTTCACCGTGATATGAATGCAGTGGTTCAATTACCTGAAGGCGCTAAGCAATTCACAACGCCACTTTCAACGTGGCAAGCGTTTCTAAGCTTGTCATTTGCGCAACGTAAGCGCGGTGTGCGTTTGGTAGAGTCTGCACACGAAGGGCCGCTGTATGTTCAGAAAGCCTTCTACCCAGAAGGTGAGACCTGTGCGCATTGTTATTTATTACATCCCCCCGGCGGTCTGGTTACCGGTGATCATCTCAGTATTTCTATTAACAGCCAAGAAACTGCTCATGCCTTAATTACTACGCCTGGTGCCGGTCGCGTTTACAAAGCGCGCGAGCAGGGTGGCATTCAAACCCAGTCTATTCATTTAAACATCGAAAAAAATGCCTGCGTGGAATGGCTTCCTCTAGAAACCATACTGTTTCCGAACTCGCAAGCGAGGCTCAACACCCGCATTGACTTAGCCGACAATGCCAAGGTGATTAGCTGGGATATCACCTGCTTCGGTTTGCCAGCGAACCACATTGAATTTACCGAAGGCAGTGTGAAGCAGACTTTACAAATTTGGTCGAAGGGGCGGATCAAACTGAATGAGCGTTTAGTCATCGACCTACCTTCAGGTTCGAACTCAGATGCCCTCACCATTCTAAAAGGCAATGCCGGTTTACGTTCTCATCCCGTACATGGCTTACTGATAGCGGGGCCTTTTAAGGCAGACGAATGCACTGCCTTAATTGACGTATTACGCGAACTGAAGCCAAGCCATCGAATCGAAAACGCCTTAGTGGCAGTGACCTTAAATGGTGAGTTTTTAACAGTAAGATATTTAGGGCACTGTACCGAACAGGCAAGGCTCTACTTTACCGAAGCCTGGAAGTTGATTAGGCCTGCTTTATTGAATAAAGAAGCAATTGCCCCGCGAATTTGGGCGACATAAAGTATCGCTCATTGAGCCTGTCGAAATGCCTGTGTTGAGCTTCGTCGAAATGCCTGTGTTGAGCTTCGTCGAAATATATTAGACGAAATTCAGAGTTTAATTTGGAAGACCCTTCGACACTTCGGCGGGCTCAGTGCAGGCCAAGCTCAGGGACCGGAAATAAAGTTCAGTGAACAAAAAGATTTAAAACAGAATAAAGAGGCAAAACAGGATGGAACTGTTACCAAGAGAGAAAGACAAGTTATTGGTGTTTACCGCGGCTTTATTAGCGGAAAGAAGGTTGAATCGTGGCCTTAAACTCAATTACCCGGAAGCAATGGCTTACCTGACGATGGAAATAATCGAAGGTGCGCGAGACGGAAAAACCGTGGCCGAACTCATGAGCTTTGGTAAAACCCTGCTGACGGACGACCAAGTGATGGAGGGTGTTGCGAGTATGATTCATGAAGTGCAAGTAGAAGCGACCTTTCCGGATGGTACCAAACTGGTCACGGTACACGACCCGATATGTTGAACGCTCATTGAGCTTTAAATTATCGCTCCCTGAGCTTGGCTGCACTGAGCCCGCCGAAGTATCGAAGGGCGCTAGATAAGAACGCAAAATTTCATCAGAGGCATTTCGACGGGCTCAATGACCGGCAGTTAGGTTCAGAGAGCGGTATATAAATTAAAATACCAGGAGCACATCATGATTCCAGGAGAATACCAAGTCGCATCAGGCGAACTCACACTAAACGAAGGCCGTGCCACGGTGACCTTGCGGGTTGAAAATACCGGTGACCGTCCTATTCAAGTTGGCTCGCACTATCACTTTTATGAAACCAATGCCGCCTTGAGTTTTGATCGAGATGCGACTAAAGGTTTCCGATTAAATATTGCATCCGGTACCGCAGTGCGTTTTGAACCGGGCCAAGGTCGCGAAGTGGAACTAGTGGCTTACGCAGGTGACCGGAAAGTTTACGGCTTTCGTGGCGATGTCATGGGTGCACTTGATTCAGAATCACAAGGAGAGCAGGCATGAGCGATCAAATCAAAAAAGGCAGTTCAGACAAAAAAATGGATCGCCAAAGCTATGCGCAAATGTTTGGTCCGACAGTCGGCGATAGAGTGCGTTTAGGCGACACCGAACTGTGGATTCAAGTCGAAAAAGATTTCACAAATTACGGTGATGAAGTGAAATTCGGCGGCGGCAAAGTCATACGTGATGGTATGGGACAAAGCCAACGACCTTCCGCAGAAACCGTTGATCTGGTGATTACCAATGCCTTAGTGCTTGATCATTGGGGCATCGTCAAAGCCGATGTCGGTATCAAAGAAGGGCGTATTTTTAAAGTCGGCAAAGCGGGTAATCCGGATGTTCAGGATAATATCGACATTATCATTGGCCCCGGTACCGATGTCATCGCGGGTGAAGGTTCTATTCTGACCGCGGGCGGTATTGATGCCCATATCCATTTTATTTGCCCGCAACAAGTTGAAGAAGCCTTGATGTCTGGCGTCACGACCATGATTGGTGGCGGCACAGGCCCTTCAACCGGAACCAATGCGACAACCTGTACATCGGGCCCGTGGTATATGGGAAAAATGCTTCAGTCTACCGATTGCATGCCGATGAATTTTGGTTTTTTAGGAAAGGGTAACGCCAGTTTGCCAGAAGCACTGCGCGAGCAATTAGAAGCCGGTGCCTGCGGTTTAAAATTACACGAAGATTGGGGCACCACACCGGCGTCGATTGACTGCTGTTTATCGGTTGCCGAAGAATACGATGTGCAAGTCGCCATTCATACCGACACCTTGAACGAATCCGGTTTTGTCGACGATACGATTGGCGCGTTTAAAGATCGGGTTATCCATACCTATCACACAGAAGGCGCGGGTGGCGGCCATGCGCCGGATATCATTCGAGCCTGTTCCCAGCCGAACGTACTACCATCATCCACCAACCCGACACGGCCTTATACCCGCAACACGGTGGATGAGCATTTGGATATGCTCATGGTTTGCCATCATTTAGATAGCAGCATTCCAGAAGATGTCGCCTTTGCTGATTCACGTATTCGTAAAGAGACCATCGCCGCAGAAGATATTTTTCATGACCGTGGTGCTTTCAGTATGATCTCTTCCGACTCACAAGCCATGGGGCGAGTCGGAGAAGTGGTCACACGAACCTGGCAAACCGCGCATAAAATGAAAACTCAGTTTGGTTTGTTGAAAGAAGATTTAGAACTCGGTGCAGATAACTTCCGAGCACGTCGTTATATTGCTAAGTACACGATTAACCCAGCGATTGCGCATGGTATTTCGCATGAAGTGGGCTCCATAGAACCGGGTAAGTTAGCCGACTTAGTCTTATGGAAACCGGCCTTTTTCGGTATAAAACCTTCCTTGATTATTAAAGGCGGTATGATTGCAGCGGCGCCAATGGGTGACCCGAATGCCTCGATTCCAACACCCCAGCCTGTGCATTATCGCCCTATGTTTGGCGCACAAGGATTAGCCGCTGCTAAAACTTCGGTCACCTTTGTGTCTCAAGCTGCTTTGAATAACAAGGTGGGTGAAGAACTGGGTCTTTCTCGACATTTAAGTGCCTGTAAAAACACCCGTAATATCGGTAAGAAAGACATGGTCTTGAATGACTGGATGCCAGATATCACCGTTGATCCGCAAACCTATGAAGTGCGCGCTGATGGTGAATTGCTGACCTGCGAGCCTGCGACGGTTTTACCCTTGGCTCAGTTATATACCTTGTTTTAGTAATACCGCTCATTGAGCCTGTCGAAATGTGCTTGATGTAACTCAGAGTTTAATTCGAGCGCCCTTCGGCGGGGCTCAGGGACCGGAAGTATTGTCCAGTAAGTATAAGAAGTGCATGGAGAAACAGATGTTAGAAGTATATGAACGCTTAGGTTTGCACTGTCATGAGCCCGTCGCTGAGACCATTGTGCTTGAACATGACCAACGTAACAAAGGTCGTTTACGCTTGGAAAGCGAGTCGGGTACCGAAGTGCGTCTGTTTTTAGAACGAGGCAAGCCGCTCTTAGTCGGTGAATTCCTCAAAGCGGAATGCGGCAAAATCGTTCAAGTGAAAGGCGCTGAAGAACCCGTTGCTCATGCCAGTTGTGATGATTGGCAAACCTTTTCGCGGGCTTGTTATCACTTGGGCAATCGGCATGTAAAAGTGCAAGTGGGGGACCGTTGGTTACGCATTAAACCCGATTATGTCTTGGAAGAAATGGTGCATTTATTGGGTCTCGTCGTGCGCCATGAAAACGAAGTATTTGAACCCGAGTCGGGTGCCTATAGTCAGGCAGGGCATTCACACGGACATAGTCATGGTCATGAGCATTGATAAAATAGACAGAACCCGCTCCCTGAGCTCCGTCGAAGGGTCAACCAAATTAAACTCAGAGTTGCATCAAGTACATTTCGACGAGCTCAATGAGCGAATAAATAAGTCTCAGGGTAGTGCAATAAAATGAAAAAAAATGATAAATGAAATAAACCAAGACCTCGCCTTAGCACGTTTACTGCAACTAAGCAGCGTCAGCTTGCCGGTAGGCGGCTATGCTTTCTCGCAAGGTTTGGAATATGCAGTTGAATGCGCGTGGCTGAAAAAGCTCGCAGATGTGGAAACATGGATAACCTTGCAACTGCATGAAAATTTAGCGCGGGTCGATTTGCCGATACTGCGCGAGGTGATGCTTGCCACTGAAAACAAAGACTGGCTTCGCTTGCTTTATCTGAACGACTTATTGCTCGCATCCCGAGAAAGCAAAGAGCTGCGCTTGAGCGATACTGCCATGGGTGAAGCGCTTCTACGCTTATTAAAAAGTCTGGATTTCGAACTCGACTTTTTAGAGGAATTAAAGCGACAAGGCGACACCATCAATGACATCAGCTTTGTTGTCCTGTTCGGGTTATGCGCGCAACAGTGGGTGATTCCATATCGTTCAGCGGCCATGGGGTTAACCTGGTCTTGGTTAGAAAATCAGGTCGCGGCGGCAACCAAGTTAGTGCCACTTGGGCAAACTCAGGCTCAGCAATTACTGGTGCTTTTGCAACCTGTTTTAGCTGAGGTCTTAAATGCAGCCGAACAAGTGGAAGAAGATGAAATTGGTGGCGGCTTGCCAGCATTGGCGATAGCAAGCGCCTCACATGAAACGCAGTATAGTCGACTGTTTAGGTCGTAAATGACGCTCGTTGAGCGCGTAGAAACGGATAAGAAACGTGAGCTTGCGGAAACGAGAATGCCCTCATTACAAAAAATTAGACATAAATTAAGGAATTAAGAACATGGCAAAAAAACAAACGCTTCGTATTGGCGTCGGTGGCCCGGTGGGCTCTGGTAAGACTGCATTGTTGCGCTCACTCTGTGCCGCAATGAAAGACTATTACAACATCGCCGTCGTCACCAATGACATTTACACTCAAGAAGATGCGCTCTTCTTAACCCGCCACGAAGCTTTGGAAGCCGACAGGATTATTGGTGTTGAAACAGGTGGTTGTCCACATACCGCGATTCGTGAAGATGCATCTATGAACTTAGCTGCGATTGATCAGTTGATGGAACGCCATGGCGATTTGGATGTGGTGTTTGTCGAAAGTGGCGGTGATAACTTAAGTGCGACGTTTAGCCCGGAATTATCTGATCTAACAATCTACGTCATAGATGTGTCAGCAGGCGATAAAATTCCCCGTAAAGGTGGTCCTGGCATTACCAAGTCTGATTTATTAATTATCAACAAGATCGATCTAGCACCACTTGTTGGTGCATCTTTAGAGGTAATGGATCAAGACACCAAAAAAATGCGTGGCGAACGACCTTTTGTATTTTCCAACTTAAAGATAGCGAAAGGCTTGGATGACATTATTCAATTTATCATTACCGAAGGCATGCTCGAAGCGAAGACCATTCCACCCGCAAAAGCTGTTGTTTAAATTAAGATTTAATTGAAGGAGAAGAAGATGAAGTTAATGCAAAAAATGACACTCATTGTTTTAGGTTTTTTAGCCAGTAGTCTGGCGTTTGCACATGAAGGTATGCATGCCGCAGGTCAGGTTCATGCGGGAGAAAATCATATGGGTTTATTGGAAGTGGCGTTAGCGGTGATTGCGCTTGCGGTCGTTGTTGTCTATCAGTTAAAAAAGCACAAATCAAAAAAGTAAGCTCAGGATAGAAACTGCTTTCAAAGCAGCTCGCAAAGCTAAAAGCATGAGTAGCTTGGCTTTGCATGGCTGCTTTGATCAGAGTTTATTTAAAGCATCGTCAGTGCTATGCGATACTCAACTTGCCTAGTTTGATAACAAAGGGCTGCTATTAATATCAAGTCCTTCCAGTCGGTTATTATCAATGTTATCTGAGTTTTGAGGAATCCATTGCCCAATACAAGACACGCTTTCTAAACAAGGGTCTGATAGCGCAACCAGAAATGCTTCGAGTTGATCAATCTGGGTGTCATTCAAACTAGCATTTTGCAATTTTGAATTGCCATTTGTTTGTTGAGTTTCTAAAAGACTTAGGGCTAGGCTGGTATTAATTTGTGCGTCATCGTGAGAAATATCTTCACAGGTCTCACCGGTATTTAATTGGGCTAAGGTTTCACATTGCCCGCCGCTAGCAAAATAGTCTGCGATGGCAGCAGATGGGTCCAAGTGGTGACGTATCACATCGCGTAGCGAATCATATGCGCCAGAGTGTCCGTAAGGCCCGGTAAATTCCACATTCAACAGGGTGGGTGTTCTAAAGGCATATTTATCTGCAAGAAGCGATGTTTCTCTCATCCGCCCAAAGTCATCAGTACCGTTTGGACCATTGCCTTTTCCTTCGCCAATTTGTGGCATAGCGATATTGTGAAATTTCTCATCTGTATAAAAATCACTGCTATGACAAGCGACACAGCCTGCGCCCCCTTCCTCAACAGAGGTATAAAATAGGATGGCTCCTCTCTTAGCGTCTGAACTAATTGCACTTTTATTGCCAGCAATATAGCTCCTCCATGGCGTATCGACAAAGACTTGTGAGTTTTCATATGCCGCGATGGCATCGGCTACTCTGTCAAAGGTAATAATGTTCTCAGGAGGTGTTGTGGGCGCATAAACCGTTTCAAAAAGGCGTACCCAGTTATTCACAGAGTCAGCATCAGGGTCGACATTAATTTCGTTTAAACTGTCACCTTCATTCTTCAGTCGCTGAGTCAAACGTGAGCGCAGTATATCGTTACTACCTGTCGCATAAGTCGTGCCTCTCATCTCTGCGGCCGAGGTGACGGGGAAGCGTGCTTGAGCTGCGGTTAAATTGCTTCCTGCATTACTATCGGCAGAACCAAACGGGCTGTCAGGCGTTCTAATACCGGTACCATCATTACCATTTTTGCCGGGCGTTTTACCAAAGCTTTCAACTCGCCCATCATGAAAAAGTACGCTATCCCACATGGCTATATTAAAGGTAGTGGGTGCATTTCTGGGTACTGAAGGTGACAAGTCACCTCCAGAATGCGACCTGCCTGAACCTAAAATTGCGTGGGCATCGGAACCGACACCAATAGGCAGTGACAGATTATCGCCGCCACCTAGAGCAGGGTGATGACAGGTTACACAAGCCGTATCTTGATCACCGCCTAATGACTTGGAGAAAAATAACTCCATTCCCAGCTGAGCTTTCGCATCTGTAATTGCAGGAAGGTCTCT